>NZ_CDRRGL010000046.1:0-13777 GCF_977041755.1 Slackia sp. | reverse complement strand
GACCTCAACCGGCTCGTCACGATGTTCCTCGACACCGCGGAGATGCGCGCCGAGCGCCAACAGCTCACGAGCATGGAGGAATGCGTCGCGCTGCTCGACGGGTTCCTGACATTCAATGGACGCGAAGTGCTGAAAGGGCTGGGCGACCGCAACAAGAAGACGGCCGACAAAATCGCGCACGAGCGATTCGATGAATACCGGAAATTGCAGGATGCGACGTACGAGAACGATTTCGAAAAGGCAGTAAAGAAGCTGAAAAGCTAGACAAGCAAAATAAGCCCCGCGCCATACGGGAGTGCAGTCTCTGGCGCGAGGTTCGAAAGGGTACCGACCGAATAACGGAAGACGGTTTCATTATGCCACGAAAAGCGAGGCGCCGCGCCGGGGGTTCCGTCACGGAGGCCGCGCGCGGCAAGAAGTACGTGCTCCGCTGGGTCGAGAACACGCCGCAGGGCCGCAGGCGCAGGAGCAGGACCGTGTACGGCACCTACCGCGAGGCCTGCAGCGAGCTGGCCAAAATCCAAGCGACCAGGTGCGACGAGCGCGCCATGCCCACGGTCGGCCAGCTATACGAGGCGCGCTACTTGCCGTGGCTCGAACGCAAGTACGAGGGCAGCGAGAGCAGCACGCCGAATAGCTACAAGCGCGCCTGGGATAGCGTCTGCGCGCGCCGATGGGCGGATGTCCCGATAGACCAAATCAAGCCGCCCGAAGTGCAGGGATGGCTCGACGGCATGGCCTACGGCAACGCGCACTGGGCGCTCGTCGTCATGCGCCGCACGCTTGACTTCGCCGTCAACCTCGACCAGATGCCCGCGAATCCATTCAGACGCAAATACGAGATGCCGCATAAATCTTCCGAGCACCAGAAGAACGTGTATACGCTAAGGCAGGCGGAGGCGATGCTCGGCAGAGTCGAGGGGCTGCCGTACGAGGCAGCCTACATCCTGGCCGCTTTCGGCGGGTGCCGCACGGGCGAATCGCTCGCCGTGCGCGTCGAGGACGTGCGCGAGATAGAGGCAGGCGGCGTGCGCTTCGCCGTCGCGTCAATCACCAAGCAGGCTGGAAACATGAACGGGGAGGTTGTGGGGCGCACGAAGAACGCCCAGAGCGCCCGCGAGGCGATAATCCCGGAGCCTTACTGCAATGCGCTCTTGCGCGTGCGAGACCAACGCGCCGCCGACGGCCTCAAATGGCTCTGCATGATGGGCGCGGGCCAGATGGGGAAAGCCGCAGCCGGAGCGATGTGGAGAAAGCTCGGCGGAATACCGTTCGCGAACCTGCGCAACTCGTGGCGCACCTTCGCTCAGTTCGAATGGGGCGTCGGATACGACACCCTCGAATTGCTCATGGGGCACAAGCTTCCCGGCGTGACGGGGCAGCATTATCTGCGCCCGTCCACCGAGCAGCTAGCCGAGGATTTCGCCGCGGCGTATGTCAAAAAACAGGCGCACTTAGGATAAATTGGGATATAAAAACGTAAAACCCCAGGTCAGAGCACCATACTTTGCAACATCTATTGCGCGAGGCGGGCAACCCGACGTTTTCCGTCGATGAGGCACCGCACCCAAACGCGACCAGCAAAGAGCAACACAAGGAAACCGAACGAACACGACGGAGGTCTCGCCCCGCAGGCAACCTTACTTTTTCCTTTCCCCGGCATGGCGCGCGATTGCCACAGCAACTTGCCAACGTGCCTGTTCAAATCATGAACGCCCGAGCAGCTCGACTATATGCATAATATCGACTGGTGGCGAGCTATAATCTCGCAAACCGAAGGAGTCGAAATCGTCGATATGCACGCTATGGAATGCACCGCTGAGGCATGGGCCGATTGGCTCGCGTGCGACAATCCCTACGCGCAAGGCGATCGCGCTGCTATCGCGGCTGGCGCGCTGGGATACCTCAATACCATTGCCATAACGCTACGCAAGCTTTAGTCGATAACGCCGCGCAACTCGAGCATTTTGCGCTGTAAGCCACCTCCCGCAATGCAAGAAGGGGCCACAACGGCCCCTTCTATGGTTTAATGCACCCTTTTCGACGTGCGGCTTTAACGGCTTTCGCGCTACGCAGCCTTTTCGACTTTCGCCCCTTTGACGCCCTTCCCAGCCTCTTCGGCTTCGAGCAGCTCACGCGCGTGAGCGATGGCGTCATCGATGTTCGGACGGAAGTGCTCCTCGCCAACCAGGTCGACGAAGCCAGCGCGTCGCATGGTTTTCATGGGCTGCTCGTTAGCGTGGCTGAAGATGAGCTCCACGCCATTTTCCTCGCAGTAATCGTAGAGATTCTCGAGCGCATTCATGCCCGACGAGTCGAGCGACGGCACGCCGCGCATGCGGATGATCAGGTATTTCGTGAACTCCTTTACCGAAATGTCGGTAATGCGGTCGGTCATGCCGAAGAACATGGGGCCATTGATCTCGTACACGCGCACACTCTTGGGCAGCTCGCGCAAATGCGTGACCTCGGAATCGGCGTCGCAGTAATACTGCCAACCTTTAACTTCGGTTTCCTCGGAAACCATCTTCATGAACAGCACCACGGTAATGAGCATGCCCACCGCGATGGCCGTCACCAGATCAAACACAATGGTAAGCACGAACGTGAGCAAAAGCGTGGCGACCGCGCCCTTCGAAGCCGTGTGGCACAGGTGCGCGAAATTGCGCCATCCGCTCATGTTGTAAGCGACTTGCAGCAGAATGGCCGCGATGGTCGGCATAGGAATGAGCGCCGCATACGGCATAAGGAACACGAGCACCACGAGCAAAACGAGCGCGTGCACCATGCCGGCAACCGGCGTGCGTCCGCCGCTCTTCACATTGGCGGCCGTGCGCGCAATGGCGCCCGTCGCGGGAATGCCGCCGAACAGCACCGAGCCCATGTTGCCCACGCCCTGAGCCACGAGCTCCATATTGCAGCGGTGGTGCGAGCTGATCATGGAGTCGGCAACAACGCACGAAAGCAACGACTCAATGGCGGCCAGAATAGCGATGGTGATGCCGTTGGGAAGCTGTTCACGCAGCAAATTGATTGAAAGCTGCGGTACATGCAGCTCAGGCAGACCGGCGTTAATGGTGTACAAATCGCCGATGGTGCTCACGTTCATGCCGAACAGGGGCACCATAACCATGCCCACGACAACGGCGACAAGAGAGCTGGGAACCTTGGCGCCCAGCGCACCCAAACGCGGCCACAAAAACAGCACCGCGAGGCACACCGCGCCCACCACGAGCGCCTGCCAATTGAAGGTGCCGAAGTTCGCCGCGAGCGCTGAAACCTTGTCGGCCGTCTCGACCGTCACCGTGCCGGCGGGATACGTGAGCCCGAAGAAATCTTTCAGCTGGCCAATGACGATGGTCACCGCGATGCCCGCCGTGAAGCCCGTGGTGATGGTGTACGGAACGAAGCGGATGATGGTGCCCAGCTTGAGCAGACCCATAACCACGAGCAGCACGCCGGCAATGAGCGTCGCCGCGACGAGGCCATCGATGCCGTCGGTCGCGACGATGCCGGCAACGATGGTCGCGAACGCCGCTGTAGGACCGGAGATTTGCACACGCGAACCGCCGAGAAACGCGATGAGGAAGCCCGCGACGATTGCCGTGTACAAGCCCTGCTCAGGACCGACGCCCGAAGCAATCGCCAGCGCAATCGAAAGCGGTAACGCCACGATGGCAACCACGATGCCCGATACGATGTCGCGGGGGAGCTGCTCTTTAAGCTCCTCTTTGCTCGAGTGCTTGATGATACTGAACAGGATCGGTTTGATTTTGTCGCGCTGCAAGGGCTCTCAATTCCTCTTCGTCGTACGTCGTTCGTGTCGCGCGCGTCGCCCGGGACAAAAGCCGCACTGCCAAGAAAACCCGACAGGACCAAGCGGGCCGAACAGGCCGAACAAAGACCTCTTAGTCGGGCGGCAGCGCAGTCAGCAAGGCCACTTTGTCCAGGCCGGCACCCAAATGAAGCGTCGTTCCAAGCAGGAAGTTTCCAAGCGAAGACGCCCAATAAAGTGCGCCCCGGCAAAGGATTTCCTTCATAAGGAACGCCCAACTGGGCATTTCGCACGCGCATTCCCCATCCCGCATTTGGGACAGAAAAATTCCACCCAGGCAACCCCGGGTGGAATTTGAATTCTTCAGTTATCGCCAAAAGGCGCGCATGGGAGGGTTCGTATTGTAACGGCTCAGCAACGCGGCTGCTCACGCCACACAAAATCGCCAATGCCGCGGCACAACTTGCCCGCAAGCGAGCGTCAAGGCGAGGCAACAACCCGCCGAAAGACGAAAGCGCCCCGAAGCGCGCCCGCGTTTGAACAACGCCGAATCGAACCTAAAGCGCGCCTGCGCTCGCCCACACCCGAACGCAGCGAGCATCTGAGGCGCATCCGGGGTTCGTTTATGGCGAGGCCTGTTTCCAAGGCGCGCCCGCAACCGACCTGAATCAAGAGCCGTCGCGCGCAGCCATATCCATAACGCACCCTTTTCCGAGGCGCGCCGCAAGCCTTACGCTTCCCAGTTGCCCACTTCGGAAAGCTCGATGTCGGGATTCTTATCGACCGCCCAGTTCACATTCCACGGGCTCGTGAAAAGCAGAAGGCGGCGCCCGCGCATGTCCTCAACCTTGAGCGTGTCGCGCGTGACGTTCAGGCTCGAGAACTCGAACGTCTTCGGGTCGGTTTTAATCCAGCGCACGTCGGTGTACGGAAGGCCCGTGCGGCGCACTTCCACGCCGTATTCGCTCTTCAGGCGCTGCTCGAGCACCTCGAGCTGCAGCACGCCCACGACGCCGACGATAACGCTTTCCATGCCGAAGCCCGGCTCGCGGAAAATCTGGATGGCGCCCTCCTGAGCGAGCTCCTCCATGCCCTTCACGAACTGTTTGCGCTTCAGCGTGTTCACCTGCGTGATGCGGCTGAACATTTCAGGCGCGAACGTGGGAATTTCGGGGAACTGCACGTGCGTTTTGCCCGTGCACACCGTGTCGCCGATGCTGAAAATGCCCGGATCGAACAGACCCACGATGTCGCCCGCGTACGCCTCGTCGACAATCGCGCGGTCGTCAGCCATAAGCGACGTGCCCGTGGCGAGCTTGAGCTTCTTGCCGCCCTGCATATGGAAGGCCTCCATGCCGCGCTCGAACTTGCCCGAGCAAATGCGCACGAACGCGATGCGGTCGCGGTGGTTCTTGTCCATGTTCGCCTGGATTTTAAACACGAAGCCGCTGAAATCGTCGCGCTGCGGGTCGACCTGTTCGCCAGTGAGCGTGTCGGTGTACGGCAGCGGGCTCGGCGCCAGGCGCAGGAATTCCTTCAGGAAGGGCTCGACACCGAAGTTCGTGAGCGCCGAACCGAAGAACACCGGCGAAAGCTTTCCGCAGCTCACAGCGGCGTAGTCGAGCTCGTCGCCCGCACCGTCGAGCAGCTCGATGTCGTCCATCAAGTTCTCGTGGTTCGCCTCGCCGATGAGCTCGCCCAGCTCGGGCGCGCCGAGCTCGGCTTCGATTTCGGCGACCTTCTTCGTGGCGTTCGCGTGGCCGTCGCCCTCGAACGCGATCACGCGGCGCGCCTGGCGATCGAACACGCCGCGGAAGTTCTGGCCGCAGCCGATGGGCCAGTTCATGGGATACGTGCCAATGCCGAGCACCGACTCGATTTCCTCCATGAGGTCGAACGGGTCGCGAGCCTCGCGGTCAAGCTTGTTCACGAACGTGAAAATAGGGATATGGCGCAGCGTGCAGACCTTGAAAAGCTTTTTGGTTTGCGCCTCGACGCCCTTGGCGGCGTCGATGACCATGACGGCAGCGTCGGCAGCCATGAGCGTTCGATACGTGTCTTCGGAAAAGTCCTGGTGGCCAGGGGTGTCAAGGATATTCACGCAGCAGCCGTCATAGGTGAACTGCAGCACCGACGACGTGACCGAAATGCCGCGCTCCTTTTCGATGTCCATCCAGTCGGACACGGCGTGTTTGGAAGACGATTTGCCTTTGACCGAGCCGGCGGTTTGAATGCTGCCGGTATAGAGCAGCAATTTTTCGGTGAGCGTGGTTTTGCCTGCGTCAGGGTGCGAAATAATCGCGAACGTGCGGCGCGAGGCGATTTGGTCGGCAAGTGGTGCCACGGGGGTCCTTTCTATGGGTGCGCCCGCTGCGATGCACGCCGAAAAGCGGCCGGCGATGCGGGCGAATGCATACAAACTGGTAAATTATAGCACGCGTCTCGAAAACACTTTATAAAGCGGAGACTCCTTACATAAAACTCCTGATGGGAATATTATTTCGAACAGCTGTCCGATTTTTTCTTGCAAGACCGAAGAGCTGCGTGCTATAGTCGAAATGCACCCGACAGCGGAGCAATCCGCTTTTTATCGCGAAAGCACTGGGGGCGGCAACGGCGGGCCTTGCTTCCCAAAGCGTGTTACAGGCTTTTCGCATTCTGAACGACATGGGGTCTGCAACGGCGGGCCTTGCTTGTAAGCGGCGTACGGCGTCGCGGCGTATTACATGCTCGTTCCTTTTCTTCCTACAACCGAATACGAGGACATGCATGGCAGGGTCGGCCCTTGGCGTCTTCGTGCGCTTTAAGCCGAACCGGCCACGACTATCCGCCTGCGCATTTGCGCCCTTCGAAAGGAATGGCATGAGCACATCTGTCTACTCGCCCCAAATTACACAAGAAACCGCACTTGGCCTCGAACGGTTCGACATGCGCGACGAGATGCTCGCCTGTCGCGAGCTCGAATTGTGCGGGCCCGTCGACGCGGAGTCGGTCGCGGATATCATCCGCGGCCTACGCCACCTGCAGAAAGCCGACCCCGCCACACCCATCACGCTGTTCATCAACAGCCCCGGCGGCGAGGTGCAATCGGGGTTGGCACTCTACGACGTGATGAGCGCCATCAGCTGCCCCGTGCGCACCGTGTGCCTAGGGCTTGCCGCCAGCATGGCCGCACTGCTGTTTATCGCCGGCGACACGCGAGACATGCTGCCGCACAGCCGCGTCATGATTCACGACCCGCTCATCGGCGGCGCAGGCGTGGGCGGAAGCGCCCTTTCTGTAAAGGCGCGCGCCGACGATTTGATGCGCATTCGCGACATAACCGCGCAGGTCATAGCCGAACATACCGGCATGCCGCTCGAGCGCGTGTTCGAGCTCACGGCCCGCGACACGTATTTCGAAGCCGAAGAGGCCGTTGCCGCACATCTGGCCGACCGCGTGATTCGCGAGCTCTAGAAGCGGCGCGCGGTCGTGGCCGCGATGCGCGCCGCGGTCACGGCCATCATGCACGCGACCCCAACGCCGAGCACAACGCGGCGCGAGTTCAGTCGTCATGCGCATGACCCAATACCGAACTCGGTACGGCCCAACGCGAGCACGACCCAACACCGAGCTCGGTGCAGCGTGGCGCGGCGCAATGCAACGCAAGGTCAGGGAGGCCCAACACTGAGCGCGACGCGGCGCAATGTGACGCAGCGCAAGATCGCCGCGGTCCAACGCGGCGCAAGGTCGGAGGCGCGCTTCTCCCATGAATCACACCAACGACCGCGTCGGCCGCATTCCCCGCATCCCTCGCGAACGAACACGCCGACCCATTCCCCATTCGTCAACAGCCCTTTTAAGGAGAACCTTATGAAAATCGCCGAATTCGAAACCTTCGTCGAAAACGCAGCCGAAACTGGGCGCGGCCCTTGGACCGACGCCGCCGTGGAATCGGGTCTCATGCATGAAGCCGACACGTGCGACCCACGCCTCGCATACCGCGGACGCACCCTGCTCACCGCCCATACCGAAATCGAAACCGACACCTGGCAAAGCGGTCTGAACAACAACGTGCTCGTGCTGGGCTGCTCGGGCGGCGGCAAAACCCGCCACCACGTCAAACCCAACCTGCTGCAGGCATCGGGCTCCTACATCGTGCTCGACTGCAAGGGCAGCCTGTATCGCGAAGTGGGACCTTACCTGGCCGAAGCGGGATACGTAGTCGACCAGCTCGACTTCTCAACCATGGGAGGCACCGTGGGCTACAACCCACTCGCCAATGTGCGTTTCGTCGACGGCGAACCCCTTCAGCAAGACATCATCGCCATCGCCTCGGCGATTTGCCCCATCGAAGACCACGAAAGCGACCCATTTTGGCCGCAAGCCGCCGCGAACTACCTGTGCGCCTACATCACCTACGTGCTTGAGGCGCTGCCGAGCACTGAGTGGCACATGGGATCGGTGATGCAGGTGTTCGAGGCCGCCTGTTCCGGCCGCGTTGACAGGATGTTCGCCCAGCTCGATGCCGACGAACCGGGCGCGTTTGCGCCTGCGCTCTACCGTCGCACGAGGGTTACCTGCGGCGCCGAGAAGATGCATTCGAGCATTCTGGGGATTCTTGCGGCGAACCTCATGCCGTTCGGCTTCCCCGAGGCCACAAAAGCGTATCGCCGCGCGCGCCAGGTGGACTTTCGCTCGTTCGGCCGCGAAAAACGGGCGCTGTTCGTCACCATCAACGACATGGATCGCAGCCTCGATAGGCTCACGAGCATGTTCATTCGCCAGGCGTTTTGCGCGCTTTGCGATTCAGCCGACCACGATTACCCCAACCATCGCCTGCCCGTGCCCGTACGATTCGTACTCGACGATTTCGCGAACCTGAACCTGCCGCACATCGACGACGTGCTGGCGGTCATACGCAGCCGCGAGATCAGCTGCACAATCATTTGCCAAACCATAAGCCAGCTTGAAGCGCGCTACGGAACGCCCGCCGCGAATTCGATCATCGGCAACTGCGACGCGCAGCTCGTGCTCGCCTTCCAAGACGAGCGAACCGCGCAGTACTTCGCCACGCGCGCCAACAAGCCGGCGAGCGCGCTGCTCGAAACCCCGGCCGGCATGTGGTGGGTGTTCGTGCGCGGGCAGCGCGGCCGCATGGAGCAGGCCTTCCGTCTCGAAGACCACCCGCGCTACCCCGAGCTCGCCGCATGCCTCGAGCGCGCCGAGGCGGAAGCGGTTTTCGGCACGCCCGACGAATGGGAATTCGAGGAGTTCTTCGACTTCGACGAGCCCGACGAACCGTTCAGCCCCTGCCCCGCGGCATAGGCGCAGGGCAGCGAGTCACCTCTCTACCAGGGGAGTTCAACTTCCGCCGCACCCTCGTCGGTTTGTCCTGCATCGGTAGGTCGCGCAGCATCGGACCGCTCGCAAGCAAGCTTCGCAGGGGCCGATTCCTCAATTGACGGCCGCACGGAGACAGGCTGCGCAGCATTGGGCCGTGCGACGTCCGAGCCGACGCCAACAATCTGGACAACGAAAGGTTTCGTACTAACTGGTCGACCGGCGTCATGCTTCGAGCTAACAGATTGTGCACTGGCAGGCTTCCCATCGCTAAACTGCGCAGCGGCGGACTTTTCGCCAACGATTTGTGCACTGGCAGATTGCGCGGCGCCCGATTCCGAACCAGCGGGCTGAGCGACGGAAAATTGAGCAGCATCAGGTTGTGCAGCAGCAATCTGCGTGCCAATCAACTTCGCCGCAGCAGGCCCTAACCCCTTCGCAAGCGCGCGGTTATCGCAGGTCGCGTCGCGGGATGCCTTTCTCACGTGTTCCAAATACCCGCGAATGCTGTAATGGTCGGCCCCGTCGAAAGAATCCTTCCTGTTGCCATCGGCCTCGAGGCTTCCCAAATATCCGTTGTCGACCGTTCTGCCCATTTGGTCGATAACCGACGCGTACCAGTGACCCGTCTCATCGGCGGGTTCGCGCAACTGGCAGGTAATCGCGAGCTTGCCGTTGTCGGCCTGGGTGAAAGCGCCCGATTCGCGCAGTTTGCGCAGATGTTCGCCGTCGATCCAGAAGCTAATAAATGGCGCCTCGTAGGCATCGGTCAGCATGCTGTTGCGATTGTCATATACGTAACACACAAGCGCACGGGTTCGCGCCGCGCACAGCATGTCGACTTCGCTTTCCTTCAACATGAAGTACACCGTTGTATAACCGCGCATGCCTTCCCCCGCCTTCTGGACGGTAACTACGGCAGTTTTCACCTGGAACATGAGCGTTTCAGGCTGCACCGATGGATCTTGAAGCTGAGCCTTCAAGTTCACCGTCACCACATCGACGCCCATGTCGGCCGGCGGGCGCAGCGCGTCGAGGCCATTACGATACAGCGCGCCCATCAGCTGAAACTCGCCCGTGTAGCCGTTATAAAGAAGATTGTAAAAGTTCTGGTCCATGGCATTCCTATCGCGATTTTTGACGGCTGCCATTGTACGCCATTCGCTTTTCGGCAGGCATCATCGAACGCCCTTCGTTTTTTCGACGCGCGACATGCAAGAATAATCGCGAAGTGCGCAGGTTCTCCGAAAGTCGCCAAGAAGACCGATTTTTCGAGAACATGTGACCTGGGGTTTTACAAAGCCACAAAGACGACTGTGCGCCGCTCGCACAAAGACCTACGTACTTCGTGATTATTTTTGCGAAAACGGCAGATGCGCGCAGAAAGCGACCGCTCAAATCCAATCGCGACACGTTTCTCGGCGTGGCACGCGCCGCGCTGTACAATCGGTCGAGAAACTTCCCCATTCGAAAGGTTGCCGCCATGCCGAAAATCGTCATCACCGACTCCGATTTCGAAAACAACGACTTCGAATTTGCCATGGCGAGCGCCGCGGGCGTTGAAATTGCCGCGTTTCAAGGGCCCAAGCCGCAGGACATCATTCGCAACGCCGCCGATGCCGACGCCATAGTGACCTCATACGGCACGTTCACGCCCGAAGTGTTCACGACGCTGCCAAACCTGCAGGTCGTAAGCCGCACGGGCATTGGCTACGACACGATTGACGTGCCTGCCGCCACGGAAAACAAAACCGCCGTGTGCGTGGTGCCCGGCTATGGCACAGAAGTAGTTTCCGACCACGCCATTACCCTTGCCTTATGCGTGCTGCGGCGCATGAACGAAACCGACGCGGACATGCGCGCGGGCATTTGGGATTACGCCCGCCACCGCCCGCTGGGCCAGGTTTACGGCCGCACGTTCGGCGTGGTGGGCATGGGCGAAATCGGACGCGCGACCGCCCGCAAGGCCGCGGGGCTCGGCTTCCGCGTGATATGCACGTCGCGCTCGCTCGTGCCAGGGCGCCGCACGCCCGAAGGCTACGACATCGTGGAATACGAGGAGCTCATCCGCCGCGCCGACGTAGTGAGCTTCCACACCGCACTTACGCCCGACACGCGCCACATGCTCGACGCACACGCGATTTCCCTGATGAAACCCGATGCCATCGTCGTGAACACCGCCCGCGGAGCCGTTGTCGACACGGTGGCGCTCGCCGAAGCGCTCAATGCTGGCAAGCTGTGGGGCGCAGGCATTGACGTATTCGAAAACGAGCCGGTCGAACGCGACCATCCGCTGCTTTCGGCGCCGCACACCGTGCTCACGCCGCACGCGGCATACTGGTCGGAGGAATCGGGCGAAGAGCTTCGCCGCCGCGCCATGCAGGCCGCGATCGACGTCGTGAGCGGCGTGCGTCCGATGGATTGCTTGAACCCCGAAGCGCTGCGTTTCTAAGGGAAGAACCAGGCGAAGCGAGCGCCACGCCGCGAACTGAGCAGGCAAACGCACCTGCCCGTTTTCCGCCCGTGCGCCTAGGCCAGTTCCGCCAGCGCGGCGTCAAGCACCTCTTCGCTAAACAGATTCCCGCGGCCGAGCTGGCCTTTCGGGTCGATTTGCGCCTTCATGCGCGCGCTTTCCGCGATATGGTCGGCGCCGTACATTTCTTCGAGAAAATGAGCCTTGAGCTTGCCCACACCATGCTCGGCCGACACCGCGCCGCCCATGGCCGACACCCCGGCAGCCCACTGCGCGAACAGCTCAGTGCCGCGCGCATATTCCTCGGCGGAGCGCGGCAAAATGTTCACATGCACGTGGTTGCTTCCAATATGGCCCCAGGTGGCGCTCTCGAAACCGCCTTCGGCGAGCGTGCGGCGATACATCGCGATCACGTCGCGCAGGCGATCATCGGGCACCGACATGTCGCTGCCGAGCTTCGTGATGGAAGGATCGGTACGGCGGCGCTGGTCGATAAGCATGTTCACACTTTCGGGAACCGCATGGCGGAAGAAGCGCTGGCCGGCGCGCTCGGCTTCGGTCGTCGCAACCCACGCGCCCTCGGCATCGCCGCCGCACGCCTCCAGCTGCTCGCACAGCACCATGAGCTCGGCTTCGGCAGTTTCCTCATCGTCGCAGCTCAGCTCAATGAACACGCATGCTCGAGCATCGTCGGCGAGTTCGGGGAGATCGGCGAATGCCGGGTTGTTCGCCTTTTGCGCACGCAGAACATCGAGGGCGGCGCCGTCGAAGAATTCAATAGCCGTTGCATGCTCGAGCGCGTCGCGCACGGCAATCGTGAACTCGACCGCCTCGGCCTCGCCTGGGAAAAAGCAGCTCGCGCCCCACACCTCGACAGGCACGGGCAAAAGCGCCAGCTCAAGCTCGCAAATCACGCCAAGCGTGCCGCATGCGCCAATGAAGAGGTCGATCGCGTCCATATCGTCGGACGCAAAATAGCCTGACGCATTTTTCGCCTTCGGTATATCGTACGTGGGAAGGTTCAACACCAGCTCGCGACCGCTCTCGGTCGCAAGGCGGAGCTCGCGGCCCGACGCGAACGCCTCGCCGCGGCGCAAGGCAAGAACATCGCCATCGGCAAGCGCCACGCGCATCGCCTCAACGTGCGGGCGCGCCGCCCCATAGGCATAGCTGCGCGAGCCCGACGCGTTGCATGCCACGATGCCGCCAAGCGCCGCCGACGCCTCGGTCGGGTCGGGCGCGAAAAACTGCGCGGGAGCAGCTTTGAACTGCGACAACGCATCGAGACTTTCATCACTCCAACCAGCCGTGTCGAAATTCGCCTTCTGCAGCATATCGCGCAGCTCCATGAGCGAAAGGCCTGGCTGCACGCGCACGAAGAAGCGGCCGTCGGAGCCGCGGCGCAGCCCGAGCACGCGGTTCATGCGCGACGTGTTCAGCACGCAGCCGCCATGGGGAACCGCGCCGGCCGCCAAGCCGGAACGCGCGCCCTGCACGGTGACAGGCGCGCCTGCGGCATGCAGCCCGCGCAACGCGTCGCGCACATCGACCTCCGATTCGGGGAACACGATGCTTTCCGCAGACCCCACGCTGCGTGATTCATCGCGCAGGTATTCCTCAAACTCGTCGGTGCAGGGCACGATTTCAGCCATGGATTCCCCTTTCAGAGCGCCTTTTCAGCTTTTTGCAGGAATGTTCACCATAGCGCATTTCGCGGCTGAGCGAGATATGCCATCGCGCAGCGGCAGCGAAAGCGCGAGAAGCGATTGCGTCCCTAAATCACAATGCCCGCGCAGTGGTCGATTTCGTGCTGGACGATTTGTGCGTCGAAACCCGAGAACGACTTTTTGCGCGGCGTGAACGACGCATCGAGATAAGCGACTCTGATGCGCCTGTAGCGCATGCACGGACGCGAGCCTTCGAGCGACAGACAGCTTTCCTCGGTTTGATACTCGCCCGACGCTTCCACGATTTCGGGGTTATACATGAGCACCGCGCCGCCCGCGCACGCGGCCACGATGACGCGCTTGCGCACGCCAATCATGTTCGCCGCGAGCCCCACGCATTCGTGCGCATGCGCCGCAAGCGTGTCGAGCAGATCTTGGCCCACGGCAGCATCGGCGGGCGTGGCATCGACGCTCGGCGTCGAGAGCAGCGCAGAGGACTTTACGATAGGACGAATCATGGAGAATCCTTTCAAGTGGTCG
>NZ_CDRRGL010000045.1:0-13856 GCF_977041755.1 Slackia sp. | reverse complement strand
ATGCCCGATTCGATGACGACTTCGGTGCACGGGGGCTGCTTGCCGGTGTGGCAGCATGGTTCGAGGGTTACGTAGAGGGTCGCGCCTTCGGGCGAGATGTTTCGAGCTCGGCAGTTGGCAAGAGCGGCGCGCTCCGCATGAAGATCGCCGCAGCGTGCGTGCCAGCCTTCCGCGATAATTTCGCCATCGCGCACGAGCACGGCTCCTACGAGCGGATTGGGATTCGTGAATCCCGTGCCGCGGCGCGCGAGCTCAATAGCTCGGCGCATGTATTCGATATCGGCTTCGCTGTGTGCCATGGTTGCCTCCTGCTTATGCCTCGTATCAGGGCGTTTGCAGAAGGAAGGAGGTTGCGGCTTGCGATTTCCGTCATGCGAGCGCTGATGCGCATGATGTCGAAATCGGTGGCCAATCAACTCGCGTGGGTTTGGAGCGGGTGGGCGATGGACGCCCGGTGTCGCTCGGCTCTCGCGAGTCCAAACTCCCGAAATCCCGCCAATGCAAAAAGCCCTGAAACGCGAACGTTTCAGGGCTTGCAAATGCACTGGTGCGCGGCATGCTGCCGCGTGGTGCAATCTTCTTTCATCCAGACTGTACTGTCGGCTTCGGAGTTTCACCGAATCAACCTTGCGATTCGTGGGCTGTAACCACCGGTGGGGAATTTCACCCCGCCCTGAAGATTGGTATTTCGTTGGCAGGGACTATACCGCTGCGCTTTTTGCGGTGTCAATAAGAAATCTGAAAAAGTTTGCGAGAGGTGTTAAGTGCTCGTAGCGTTTAACAGGTGCAGCATCTGGCGGTGCGTTTTCGGCGAACTTCGGCGCGCCTGCGCCAATGCCGCTACAATGATTTGCGAATGTTGAACAGTTGGTTGCGCGCTTGAAGACGCGCCCTTAGAAGAAGTGGACGCACCCTCGACAAGGAGGTTCGTATGCCCGAACAGAAATGGATGCCAAGCCAGGCGCTTCTCGATACGTTTTGTGAAATCGTTGGTACCGAAAACGTGAGCGTCGGCGAGCCTATGGCCGCGCATGTAACGTTTCGCATTGGCGGCCCTGCGGCGGTTATGGTGTCGCCTCGCTCGCCCGAACAGGTCGCCGAGGTGGTTCGCGCATGCGGTGCTGCCGAAGCCCCGATGCGCGTCATTGGCTTGGGAAGCGATTTGCTTATTGCCGATGGGGGCCTCGCATGTGTCGTAATGCGTTTGGCGGAAAATTTGAATGCGGTTCGCGTTGAAGGCAATCGCGTGATCGCGCAGGCGGGCGCCACTAATTTGTCGGTTGCCGAAGCTGCGTGCGCGGCGGGCCTTGCGGGCTACGAATTCGCCGAGGGCATTCCGGGAACCATTGGCGGTGCCGCTATCATGAACGCGGGCGCCTATGTGGGCGATTTTTCTATGGCGGCTGTGTCTCTAAAATGCGTCTCGCCTGAAGGCGAAATCGTTGAAGTAACGCGTGAACAGGCACAATGGGGCTATCGTCATTCTATGATGGCCGATGCGGGCTATGTGGTGGTTGAAGCCACGCTCGAGCTTTCGTTCGATGCGCAAGCCGAAATTCAGGCGCGCATGGATGATTTCCACGCGCGTCGCGTAGAAAAGCAGCCGCTTGAAATGCCGAGCGCCGGCTCGACCTTCAAGCGCCCCGAGGGCTATTTCGCAGGCAAGCTCATTCAAGATGCCGGCTTGCGTGGCTATAAGGTCGGCGGCGCGCAGGTGTCAGAAAAGCATACAGGGTTTGTGGTTAATGCTGGGGGTGCCACCGCTGCTGACGTGTGCCAGCTCATTGCCGATGTGCAAGCGCGCGTGAAAGAAGAATTCGGGGTTGAACTTGAGCCCGAAGTGAAGATGTGGGGCTTCTAATTCGACTTTTCCAAAAGGGAAGCGGTCAGGTAAGCGAGCCTGGTCGCTTCTGCATATCTAGCTTCCGATCAGGAACTTCAGCACGTCGATTTGCTCGGGCGTTAGGCGCAGTCCGCGCTCTATAAAGCCTTTGAAGCTGCCGTATTGGGTTTCGGCCTCGTCGAAAAACGCCGCCAAATAGCTTGGTCGAGCCTCCAGAAACGACATCAGGATGGCGTGCTCGTCAGGCGTCATGCCTGCGCTGAGGCGTTTTTCCTCTTCAGCGATTTGGCGGGCATTGCTTTTATTCGCATGCAGATAGTCGGCCACGATGAATTCGTTCGAAAATCCCGCAATGCGCAGGAGGGTGGCGCACAGCACGCCCGTGCGGTCTTTGCCGTTCACGCAGTGCACCAATGCGGGCGCGCCTTCGGCCGCCATGGAACGCAGCGCCTTACCGATAAGCGGGTATTCGTGGGCGTAGCGGCGGTAATTCTGCCGCATGCGTTGCTCTGGTTCGCCGTATTTGTCTATAACGCCTGCCACCAGGCGTTTGTTGGCGTCTTTTCGTCGCCTTTCCATATTGGGCACCAGTGCCACGGTTTTCGCTCCCATGAGGAAAGGCTGCGGGTGGGCGGCGGTTTCGAATTCGTTGCGAATGTCATAGATGGTGCGAATGCCCAGGTCGTTCGTTAAGAACGCCGCGTCGGCAGACGTTATGCCGAACAGCTCGCCCGAACGGTACAGTTTGGAGGCGCCCCAGCGTTGCTCGCCAATGGGGCGAAGATTGAAGCCGCCGAAGGGAAGAGGGGCGCCGGCAGCGCGCGTCTTAATCGTGCTGCCGGCGTCGGTTTCTTGCGCGATTTGATTCCCGTTTTGGCATTGTCCTGAATTATTCTCAGGCATTCGGACTGGCTGCTGGGCGCTTCCGTTCGGGTTGTGGTATTGCCCAGTGCATGTTGCTGCGTCGTTTTCGAAGACTCGGAACGCGTATCCCGAAACCAGGGTGCTGGTTTCGCCGGTGCCGCTTACCGCGCGCACGCTCAATAAATAGCGGCCCGCCTTCTGCGGTGTGTACGTGAACCTCCAGCGCACGCCGCGGTCGGCCGAGGTTCCCGGCGTGGCATATTCCGTCCAGTGCACGCCGCCGTCGAGCGAGAATTGTACGGCGGCAATGTTGTGCTCGAAATCGTCCACCCATCCAGAAAAACCAACGGCACGCCCCACGAAATAGGGCGGTTCGACCGATATCTCGAGATTTGGATTGGGCATGCTGTACCTTTGGACGAGGGCTCTTATCGAGTATTGTAACGCTGTGGCAGGATTCCTATCGGGCATTGCGTAGGCGAGCATTGTTGCTAAGGTGCGTTGCGGCCTTTCGGCTGCTGGGCATGCGCGCTTGGGCTACGATTTCGTCGATTATCGGCGCTATTCTTTCTCTATCTCCTTTAAAAGCTCGTCGTGCGAATGAACGTCGAGCTTGGTGTAGATGCCTTGCACGTAGGTGCGTATGGTTGCGACGGACAGCACCAAGTCGTTGCTGATTTCTTTCGGCCGCTTGTTTTGCGCCAGGAGCTCAAGGGTTTGCGCTTCGCGCTCGGTGAGTTGGAACTCTTTGGCAAGTTGCAGGCATCTCTCGTGCAATTTACGGTCGAAGCGGCTCTTCGGATCCTCCTTGGGCAAAATGCCCCACACCGTTTTGGCATATTTTTCGCCGTTCGTGTTAAAAGTGACGAGGAACAGCAGGGTAAACGCGATAATTCCCACGCAGCTGATAAGCTCGTTTGAAAGCGAACAGGTTTCGTGCGCAATGCCGCCTGCGATGTTCCCCGCTAAAAAACCGCTGGAGCGGGCGAAAAATGCGTGTGCGAAAACGCTCGTCGCATCGGCGTGCAGTGTTTTGCATATGACGATGCAACCCAGTGCAATAATCATGTCGAAGTAATACAGCGCGGTTTCGGAGCAGGTGATGGAAAGCAGATACCCTTGCGCCTGTGTAAAAGGGATAAGCAACCCTGCGAGCACTGCCAGTGGGAATACCAGACGGTAGAACCTGTTCCAAATCACGGAAGTGTTGAGTGGGCCAGAGGAAAAAGAAGAGATCAGAAGTGCCGCGGCAAGCCCCGCACCGAGCAAATTCGAGCTTATGCGAATGATGGGCGCCGTCACGCCGAACGACGTAGGCGTGGGCAGCCCAAGAGGGATGACGTGATAGAACCCGAAAACGGCGCCATATGTGAACACAACGATCCAAACAAGAAGCCATGGCTGTATGGGCGAGTGCTGCGAGCTGTTGGAATTCTCGACATCGAGTTGCGCGCTGTAGGCGGCGGATTCCACTTTGAGCGGCGCGTTGGCCGTCTGGCGCCGGAAGAATCGCGAACCACATACCAACCCGACGCAAAGAAGCCCCACGTGGGCTATGACCGCCGCTGCAAGGGGCGCCGTTTCCAGCGCTCCGAACACGCCTTGCACGATGAACGCGGGAATACCGATGCATAGTGGGATGCAGACGAGAACGGCGCCCTTCGGAAGGGGCGCGACATAGTGCGCCACGACTGCGATGAAAAGCACGGAAAGGGCGGCTATGGGGATTTGGAGCGCGACGATGGCGAGCTCGGCGTGGAGTGCAAATGCCGCGTAGAAGATGGCGAATAGGCCGATTTGCGATAGGAAGAACGCGGCCAGCGCGCGCATGCCGCGCAGACGCGATATGTTTGTCTGCCCTAGGAATGCCGCGGCTCCGAAGCCCACGGCAAGGCCGACAGCGTGCGCCGCGCATGAAAACGCCCGGATATTGAAAGCGGTGCCAAACGCGATAGCCACATCAAGGAATCGGCTGGCGTATTCGTGCGCAATGGAGGAAGAGCTGGCGATGCATATGAGCGTCGCCAGCAAAAGCGCCACGTCGGCGCGCGACTCCTTTATTTCAGCAGCATCCATGGCGCCTTCTCCTTCTGAAACCTTCGTTACTCCGCGGCGAGTTCGCCCGCATCAAGCTCTTCCACCGAAGTGTTCGCGCAATCGACCGCAAACAAGCGCGCGGGCGCATTGTCGGGCTTGTTTTGCCCGTTGTCGAACAGCGATGTCAAGTTGTCGCTCTCGTTCAGCGAGAAAAACCATTTCATGGCGTCGTGCGTTGGGTCTTCGTCGCCTTTGACATAGGTCATAAGGAAAATGCGCGCGGTGCATATCTCGCCATTGCCGTCCATCGATTCGACAATCGCATTCCAGGCATCGTTGGCATCGATTGTAATTGCTGACGCATCGGGAATGGCGTCAAAATCCTGGGGCGATATTGACATGGGGCCGCTGTCCGCCGCAGTGGCTTGCCCATCGGAGACGAACACCGTGTAGGCGTAGGCTCTATCTAAAGAGTAGAACAAATACATCCACTGCGACGGCGCGTCTTCGGAAGAATACGACGAGCTGCGAATGGCGAGCAATTTCGCATCGGCAGCCTTGTCGTGTGCGGCTTCCAATGCCGCTTGGTAGGTTTCGCCCATTGCTTTGCTTACGGAAATTTTCGACGCACTGCTTTTCGCCGCCGAGCCGGCGCAAGCGCACAAAGCCGTCGCGAGACACAATGCCGCGATCGTCGCGACGATGCGCTCAAGGGCAATGCGGGGCCTTATGGATTCGATCTTAAAGTGCTTCATAGTTCCCCTTTCTCATTTCAACAATGCAAAAGCGATGGTAATGAAGCCTCTGACGAGGCACTTCATCAAAAGTTGATGAAGTCTCATCAATGTGCCGAAAAATATTGGGCAAGAGTTGCCGATGCGCCAAAACCGGCCGAACCATACGATTTCCAACGTACGTGGCGTCGCGCAAGGCGGCCGCGCGTGCGAAGGAAATCGCTGGGTTGCGCTTCCAGCGATAGGCGACTTAAGGAAGGAGAAAGGGATGAAAGTCGAAGAATCGAAAGCAAAGAAGCGCTTCGTGGCGTGCGCGGTAATGTTGGCCGCAGTCGCAATGGTGGGCGCGGTGTGCTGGGGGTGTTCGCCGAAGGCGACGAGCGACGCTTCGCCTTCGGGACAGCAAAGCGCTTCCGAAGAGAAACAGGCGAGCGCAGATGCCTCGGCGTATCCGAATTTCACGGATAACGATTCGGGTATGTTCCCCGATAATTACACCAATACCGACATGCTGAATGCTGGCAATCGCGGATGCAACTCGTGCCACAGCGATTTATTCGACGTGATGCAACTTAAGGGCGGCAATAACCACATTCTGGTTAAGACTGGCTATGACAAGAATTTAACATACAAAGATTGCGAGCCATGCCATCGTGGGCATACGACGCTTACGGGCCCGTATCTGGGCGATTTGATTCATGCGAGCCACTACAGCAATGACACCTTCGTGAATGCTAACGGCAACTGCTGGAGCTGCCATGCGGTTAATTCCGATGGCGGCCAGGGCGATTACCAATTTATGCTCTGGGACGATTTCTATGAGAGCGGAGCCGTGGGCGGCTACGTGTGGGCTGATTCCGATGTGACCGTGCGCGATTGGACCGCATCGCGTGGTGCGCAGGGCGGCTACCTTACCGAGGTTTCGCTGGATTCCGCCCCGACGGTTGACGTTTCGTTCGATCAGAAGGCGACCGACCACGACGACGTGTTCGTCGTGAACAACTGGGGCCGCGAGATTACCGAAAAGAACGGCGAAACTTTCGACTTCGATGGGGTGTGCAACGAGAACAACGCGGTAAGCATCACCGGCGTGAACAATCCGAAGTCGTTCACGAAAGCTGAGCTCCAGGCCATGCCTCAAACTGAGTTCACCATGCATCTGGCATGCGCGACCAATGGCCAGGGTGGCTCGCTGGTATCGAATATCCCCATGACGGGCGTTTCCATGGAATACATCATCGACCAGTGCGGCGGTTTGGTTGATGGGAACAATGCGGTGAATGCCACGGCGTATGACGGCTGGTCGGCGTTCGTGATGCCGCTTGTTTCGAGCATTTATACCAAGGATGCCTATTTGGTTACCAAGTACTACGGCGAAGATCTGACCCAAGACGACGGCGCCCCCATTGCGCTGGTCGCGAAAGGCGAGCCTGGCGCACGTCAGGTGAAGCATGTGAAGTCGATCGATTTCTGCCAGTCTGATGCGCCGTTCAACGACACCGCCATGGCCATGTCCGATGAGCCTTCGCCGAGCTACGCCATCAATGGCATGTGGTTCCAGAATAACGGCGGCACGTACAAGGTTGGCGAAAAGGTCGACCTGTCGGGCGCAGTGTACAGCTGGAACAGGGTGCAGGGCAACTTGGCCAGCGTGAAGTTCAGCTTCGATATGGGGCAGAACTGGGCCGAATATCAGGTGTCCGACGTGTTGTCCGGTTTCGATCCGACCCAGTGGATTTCTTACGACGTTAGCTGGACGCCCAAGAAGGCCGGAACGTACGAAATCAAGATGAGCGCGACCGACGACCAAGGCAACGAGATGAAAGAACCGGTAACGCTGTTTGTGAAGGTTGAAGAGTAGGAGGCATGGCAATGGAAACCAAGAAAACTGCGGTTGTGCTCGCGACTGTAGCCACCATGGCGGTGGCGCCGGGCGCGGCGTTTGCGGCGGGTGCTCAGGCCGATGGCTCCACTGCAACGAACGGTGCTGCGAACGACGTCGCGCTTACGCAAACCGTTGGCGTGAATTGGGCGACGCCGATTGTTCAGGAGCAAACGGTCGAGGGCACGTTTTTGTTCAGCCAGGCGACGGTGACCCCTATCGAGAAGATCCGCGCGGTATTCCAGAAGGCTGCCGCGGCGCTGTGCGGCGCCGATGACGAGCTCACGGTTGCCAATGCGGCCGACTGGAGCATTACGGTGGGCGGCGACGTGCAGGCAGGCTATTCGGCAACGCTTGGCGAACTTGCCCAAGACGACGAGAACACCACCATTATGGGGTGTGCATGTGTGTCGAATGGCGCGGGCGGGCCTGCGGCCATCAATGCCCAGGTTACGGGAATCCCGCTTGCGGGCATTATCCAGGCCGCGCAGCCCAATGCCGACGCCAACACCGTGACGTTCGTTTCGGAGGATGGCTATAACGTGTCGCTTCCGCTGGATTACGTGCTGGCGCGTCATTCGGTGATCAGCTACGAAATAAATGGCGAAACCCTGTCGTCTTCAGTGGGCGGCACGAACCAACTGTGGATCGATTCTGCTGCCGCGAAATATTTCACGCGTAACATCGTGGAGATTCGCGTGACGCATGAAGACGTGGTTCCGGCTGCTCCCGGCAGCGAACAGGCGGTTGATGGTGAATACGTGAACAGGCCGAATGTCGGTATTGCTGACGTTCGATAGGTAGCGTCATTCAGGGAGGATTGCAATGTTGAAAACACAAAAGGGAAGCGTCGGCGCACCAATGACGTTTTCCGGATACGCCCACGATTACGACAAGGCGATTGTCGCAGTGCAGTTCTCCCTTGACGGCGGAGCCCATTGGACCGAGCACGCAACGTCCGGTGCGACAAGTGATAGGCTCGTGCAATGGGAATTTGAATTCATTCCGAAGCGCTCGGGGGAGTACCGCTTGCTTGTTCGCAGCGTGAACGAGCAAGGACAGGCGAGTCCCACGCCAGACGGAGTTTCGTTCGTCGTAGAAGAATAGGTCCCTCCCACGAAGGGCTGCCGTCGATTCATTTCGGCGGCAGCCCTTTTTATGCTCGGTATTTTGTGTTTAAGGCTGTTGGAGGCGTGGCTTACGCCTGCGCTTTCCCATTATGCAGAGCTTCCGCAATCTTGCGCACGATAGCGACTGCCGCCACGCCGCAAACGGTGCCCACCACGGCGCCGAACAGCACGTCGGTTGGGTTGTGTACGCACAGATACAGGCGCGAGAACCCGATGATGCCCGCCGTGCCCACGGCAACGGGCTTCAGCCAGCGGTGCACAAGTGGCGTCAGGCACAGCACGGTGGCTGCGGCGAACGATGAGGCCGTGTGTCCTGAAGGGCACGAATAGCTGTCGGGCAGCGTAACCAGCGTGGTGGCAAGCGAGGGGTCTAGCAAAAACGGACGCGGACGTGCAATCAAATGCTTCAAACCAATTTCGCCGAACAGCACCACCAGTGCGATGGCGGTCAAAATGGCGAACCCGTAGGTGCGGTGTTTGCCCGCGGCAATCATCGCCACAGCAAGCAGGACCCATACGGCTCCGTATTCGCCGAGCGTGGTAAAGCCGACCATGAATGTGTCCAAGGCGGGGCTTGCTGCCCCTTGAATGGCGTGCAGAATGGACAAATCTGCGTTCTGTATCATTTCAATCATCATGCCTCCAAGCATACGCGAGATGCTTGGAGGAAACTTTGCGACGATTTGACAAACAGGCAACGCCTGCAACGAAAACGCGAGGTTATCACAGGTGAGGCAGGCGAGCAGGAGAGCCAGCGGGCAGTGAGATAGGTGGATGCATGGAGCGCAACGAGCCTGCCCCATGCATCAATGAAGGCCTACAAGTCCAGCGTTTCGATGACTTCTTTCATCGTTTTCGCCGATTCATGCAGCTGGGCGAGCTCTTGCGCGTTGAACGGTGCGGGCACTTTGTACTCGACGCCGCCGCGGCCCACGATGGCGGGCATGGAAAGCACCACGTCGTCCAGCCCATATTCGCCATTCTGGTAATTCGATACGGGAATGATGGTCTTCTCATCGCGCGCAATGGCTTCGCAAATACGCTTCACCGTCATCGCGATGCCGTAATACGTCGCATGCTTTTTCTCGATGATTTCGTATGCGGAGTTCTTCACATCTTCTGCGATGCGTTTCATGGCCGCTTCATGGTCGTAATGGCCGCGAAGCTCGCAGAAATCGTGGATCGGAATGCCCGAGATGTTCGCGGTCGACCATACGGCGACCTCGGAATCGCCGTGCTCGCCCACGATGCGCGCATGCACGTTGCGCGGGTCGACGCTCAGGTGCTCGCCGAGGATGTATTTGAAGCGCGCCGAGTCGAGCACGGTGCCGCTGCCGAGAACGCGGGTCGCTGGCATGCCTGAAAGCTTCAGCGTGACGTACGTCAGAATATCGACCGGGTTGCTGACCACCAAAATGATGCCCTGGTAATTGCGTTTGCTGATTTGGGGAATGATCGTTTTGAAAATGGCGACGTTCTTTTGGACCAGGTCGAGACGCGTTTCGCCGGGCTTCTGATTCGCGCCGGCGGTAATCACGATAATCGCGGCGTCGTCGATGTCGTTGTAATCGCCCGCGTAGATTTTGCAGGGGTGGGCGAACGGCATGCCGTGGCTAATGTCGAGCGCCTCGCCTTCGGCGCGGTTTCGATCGACATCGACGAGCACGATTTCGCTGAACAGGCCGCTCTGCATGAGCGCGAATGCGCTTGACGATCCTACGAACCCGCATCCGATAATGGCAACTTTGCGATCATTGATTGGCTTGGACATGCGCGACCCTTTCTGTCCTGTGTGGTGCGAAGCGTTTCGGGCAATTATATGCGTGTGCGGTCGCTTATCGCTGGCGAGCGGCGCAAATATGGAGACGCCGTGGTGTAGGTCTTATCTCATTCTGAAATCATGCGGGATAGGGGATTCGCGTGATTGAGGGAAGAGCTCGTTCCGGGCGCAGCTCAAATTGGAATCGTTTTTTCTTTCGCAAAATCATCGGATTCAATTCCATTATTTGGGGATTTTCCGACCCTCTTCATAAACCGCAAGTCACCCTTGCGTTACTCGATTGTCGTGCGTGAAGATACCCTACGTTAACGAAAAGCAGGAGATGTTGAACGTGGGCGAAAACGGCAAGGCGAGCATGACGCTCGATGCGCTCGAGGTGGGCGCGTGCGCGATAATCGATGGGGTCAATGGGTCGGGCGAGCTGCGGCGCCATTTGCTCGATATGGGGCTAACGCCTGGTGTCGGCGTGCGGTTGCGCAAAGTGGCGCCCATGGGCGACCCGTTGCAAGTTGAGCTGCGCGGCTACGAGCTTACTCTGCGCGTTTCCGATGCCCAACAGGTGGCGATAGCGCCCGTCGACGAGCTCCCCGCGCCTTCGTATGGTGCCGTGTCCATTGCGCCGGTGGTTGCCGCCGGGCATCCGGGCATTGGCGAGGCGGGCGCTGCGGGCGACGAAGGCGTTCGCAATGTGGGTGAGCCCATCGCGAAGGGACAACCTATAACGTTCGCCTTGGCGGGCAACCAGAACTGCGGCAAAACTACGCTCTTCAACCAGCTCACGGGCGCGAACCAGCATGTGGGCAATTTCCCGGGTGTGACGGTCGACAAAAAGGAAGGCCAGCTGCGGCGCCATCCCGAGGCGACCGTGGTCGACCTTCCGGGCGTCTACTCGCTGTCGCCGTATTCGAATGAGGAAGTCGTTACGCGCGATTTTCTTATCGACGATGCGCCCACAGCCATTATCAACATCGTTGACGCGACCAATATCGAGCGAAACCTCTATCTTACGCTGCAGCTCATGGAGCTCAATATTCCCATGGTGCTTGCGCTGAACATGATGGACGAGCTTCGCGCCAATGGCGGCTCGGTGCGCATCAATGAGCTCGAGGCCGCGCTCGGCATTCCCGTGGTGCCCATTTCCGCGGTAAAGAATGAAGGCATCGACGAGCTCGTCGATCATGCGATGCATGTCGCGCTGAATCGAGAGGTGCCCAAACGCGTCGATTTCTGCCCGGCCGACACGGCTGAGGGTGATCCGCTTGGCGAGGTGCACCGTTGCATTCACGCGCTCATGCACGTGCTTGAGCCGGCGGCGCGCAAGGCGGGGCTGCCGCTTCGATTCGCCGCGACGAAAATGGTCGAGGGCGACTCGCTTATCGAGCGTTCGCTTGCGCTGCCTGCTGCGGAAAATGCCGCGTTGAATCAGCTCGTAGACGCGCTCGAACGTGAAGGCGGACTCGATCGCGAGGCCGCGATGGCCAATATGCGGTTCTCGTTCATCGAGCGCCTGTGCACCACTACAGTAGTGCGCCCGCATGAAAGCCGCGAACATAAGCGCTCGGTTGCCGCGGACCGCATTCTTACGGGGCGATTCACGGCCATTCCGTGCTTCATTTTGATTATGGCATTCGTGTTCCTTATGACATTCAGCTGGCTTGGAGCATTTTTGTCCGATTGGCTCCAGCAGGGCATCGACGTGGTGATTGCCGCGATTGGCGACGCACTTGCGGCGGCCGAGGTGGCGCCCATGTTGTGCTCACTCGTGACCGATGGTGTGTGCGGTGGCGTGGGCGCTGTTATCGGCTTTCTGCCGACGATTGTCACGCTGTTTTTCTTCCTGTCGATTTTGGAAGACTCGGGCTACATGGCCCGCGTGGCGTTCGTGATGGACAAGCCGCTGCGCCGCCTGGGCCTTTCGGGACGCAGCTTCGTGCCGATGCTCATGGGCTTTGGCTGCTCGGTTCCGGCCATTATGTCGGCGCGCACCCTCTCGAGCGAGCGCGACCGCAAAATGACGATTTTGCTCGTGCCGTTCATGAGCTGCTCGGCAAAGCTGCCGATTTACGGCTTCATCGCGGCCGCGCTGTTCGAGCCCGCCGCGCGCGGGTGGGTAGTGCTGTCGTTGTATCTGCTTGGCATGGTGGTGGGCGTGCTGTATGCGCTCGCGTTGAAGCGGTTGAAATTCCACGGCGAGCCCGTGCCGTTCGTGATGGAGCTGCCGAATTATCGCCTTCCGAGCGCGAAGAGCGTGGCGCGCCTTGTGTGGGATAAGGCGAAGGGATTCATTCAGAAGGCGTTCACGGTCGTGTTCATCGCGACGCTCGTCGTGTGGTTCCTGCAAACGTTCGACGCAAGCCTATCTGTGGCGGAATCTCCCGATTCCAGCTTGCTTGCGGCCATCGGCGGCGTGCTTGCGCCTCTGTTCGCGCCGTTGGGCTTTGGCGATTGGCGCGCATCGACGGCTTTGCTCACGGGCTTTATGGCGAAAGAGAGCGTCGTGTCCACGCTCACGGTGCTGCTTGGTGGCGATGTGAGCTTGCTGCCCACGATTTTCACGCCTGCGACGGCATATGCGTTCCTCGTGTTCACGCTGCTGTACACGCCGTGCGTTGCGGCTATCGCCACGGTGAAAAAGGAGACGAATGGTCGCACGGCGGCGAAGCTCGTTGTCGCGCAATGCGCCGTCGCGTGGGTGGTTGCGTTCTGCATCCATGCTGGGTGCTTGGCGTTCGGAATTGTGTAGTAGGGAATCGTTGGCGGTCGCCTTCCGGCCGAGGCGGGCGCGCCTGGGGCCACTGTCGGCTACCGTTCGCTTCGCTCACTATGCGCCGCCCTGGCTGCGTTTTATTTTGAAATAAAGAGCAGAAATGAACGCAGACGGCCCCGATTGCGCCCGCCTCGGCCGGAAGACGATCGACGCTGAAAGAGGTGGCCGCTCCCGATGCCGCAGCCCGCTACAGACCGTCCGAATTCAAACTTGCTCTTAATTCTAAAGTTGAATGAGGCCAGGTGAGCGCATAGCGAGCGAATGCGAGCGGTAGCGAACCGTGGTCTGTTGCGGGCTGCGGCATCGGGAGCGGCCACGCGGCGGGACGCGAAAAGCAAAAGCGCCGTCGGATAATGAACTGCGCTCCAAATCTTGGACGCATTAATTAAAACTCGCGGCTATGCCGCCATCAAGGACTGATTCCGGAACTCCTCCGGGGTCAGTCCTTTCAGTCTCTTCTGCCTGCGGCGCGTGTTCCAATGGACGATGTAGGCCTCCAAATCCGCCTTGAACGACTCGAAGTCGTCCCAGTCGCGGCCCCGGAAGAATTCATCCTTCATGTGTCCGAACAGCCCCTCGGTGCAGGCGTTGTCCAGGCAGTTTCCCTTGCGCGACATGCTCTGCACGAAGCCCGCGCCGCGCAGCCTCTCGACGTACCCGGCGCTCTGGTATTGCCAGCCCATGTCGGACTGCATCACCGGATGCGCGCCGGCGGGCACCAGTGGGACGAGCATGTCGAGCATCTCGTCCTGCTGCGCCATGTTCGGCGACTCGGATATCGACCAGGCGGCGATCTCGCCGCTGCCGAAGTCGTAGGCC
>NZ_CDRRGL010000044.1:0-13911 GCF_977041755.1 Slackia sp. | reverse complement strand
GTGTCGACATTCGACCCGTCTATCGCCCTGGGGCTGTATATCGGATTCGGCTTGTTTGTGGCTGCCGCTGTGGTCCGTATCGTTTCAGCGACAATAATTGCATGCAGAAGGCGAAAACAGCAGAACCATGCGCCTGAATGAGAATGCCCTCAATTTGCCCGCAAATGCCTAATGTAGAAAATGCCAACAAAAATCGGCGTTTTATACGAGCTCTCACGCGGCGTTGCGAGCTCTTACGGTGCAAAACCTCATTTTGAGCTGCGGAGATGTGCTCGTGAAACCGCGTGAGGCCGCGTGACGGCTCATTCGGATAGTTTACATAACATGTATTATCAGAATTACAGATAACAAAAATCGCAAACAAAAGCCTTCCTTCAGGCTATGTCGAAGGAAGGCTTTGAAAGTGATTTACATGATTGTCGCTTGATAGCCACGCTTAGCTTGCTAGAAAAAGTCGTCGCGTAACCAAAAACTCGTCTGGTTCGAAGTTGCTGGAAGTGCTTTGCCTTATGCCTTTGAACGATTTCCTAGAACGTGGATGCGGACTTGGCTACCATGCTGCTCGCTTGGTCGACCAGAACGGGCGTCAGGAAAACGGCGGTCAAAATGTTCGCGATGAATGCGACCAGCGATACGACGACAGCGATCTTCGCAAGTTTCAAGACATTTTCGACGTAGGCATCGCCGGGCATTGCTGCAATTATTTTCTTAGCCGATGTGAGTGCGATGAATCCGATAACGAAGCCGACGATATCGAGCAAAGCACCGCCAATCACAATACTGATGCCAGCGCATACAATGCCGCCAATTGCAAAGTTGCGGCAGGTTGACTTGCTCAAATTCATGCGTGCTCCTTTCGTTCGATTTTGAAAATCGAACATTTGTACATAGCAACAGGGGAGTTGCTGATTTCATGATACCATGGAGTCTATAAAGAAAGCCGCGCCTTGCGTGACGTTGATGTACTGTGAGAAAGCTCAATGGCAGAATTTGATTCGACATACGTGCAACCATGGACGGGATCTGCGATCTTGCTCGTTGATCTTGACGCGTTTTTCGCTTCTGTGGAACAGCTTGATCATCCTGCATGGCGCGGTAAACCGGTAATCGTTGGCGGTGACGCCGATAAGCACGGCGTTGTTTCAACGGCGAGTTATGAGGCTCGTGCCTATGGGGTTCATTCCGCAATGGCCGCCTCTGCCGCGCGCGAGCTCTGTCCCCAGGCGATATGGACGCATGGTCATTTTGACCGCTACAAGGAAATGTCGGCTCGAGTCATGGCTATTCTGCACGATGAAAGCCCCCATGTGCAGCAAGTAAGCATCGATGAGGCTTTTGTCGATGTCTCCCCTACCGAAGTCAACTCTGAGCATCCTGTTGCCATCGCCGACAGAATCCAAAAGCGAGTGGCTCATCTTGGAGTTACGTGCTCAATTGGGGTCGGAACGAGCAAAACGGTTGCAAAAATTGCTTCTGACCAGGATAAACCACGTGGTCTTACCGTAATTTACCCAGGTTCCGAGCTTGATTTCCTTTTCCCTTTGCCCATTCGCGTCATGTCGGGTGTTGGCAAGCGTGCCGAAGAGGAGCTTTTGCGGCATGGCATTCGTACGCTTGGCGATATGGCTGAAGCTCCGGAAGATGTGTTGCATTCAATATACGGCAAGAACGGCGAAATGATGCGCATGCGATGCCTGGGTGTTGATGCAACTGCCGTGATGCAAGACGAAACCGTGAAGTCTGTTTCGAACGAGATGACGTTTTCTCAAGACCTCGTTACCTTCGACGCGATAGAAAACGCGGCGAATATGCTCGCGGCCAAAGTTGCGCGTCGGCTTCGTAAAAATGGTCTCAAGGGGTCTACGCTTGCTCTTAAGCTTCGTTTTGCCGACCGCACATCGAAAAGCTGCCAAACGCAACTTCGCGCTCAAGACGATAACGAGCATGTGTTCATGCCTGAAATCCGGCGCATGATTTCTCAAATATGGAAGCCGGGGATGCGTGTGCGTTTGGTCGGCGTCGCTGTGTCTCATTTCGAAAAAGACGAGGTGGTTCAAGAATCACTCTTCGATACGGCTCCTTTCGATGCGAGTCCTCGAGATGAGCAAGGTGCTGCTAAGAAGCCGTCGATTGACGCGGAGGTTGGTAGGAGCCTTTCGAAAGCGACCGATAAAGTTAAAGACCGCTTTGGTGAAGGCGCGGTCTTTTTCGGCCGTGACCTGCGATTTAAAGACAAGACAACAGGGACTGCAGCGAAAAACCCCGCCGATTACTCTCGATAGCATGCATTCTGCTTTGCGCTGTGCGCACTGCCTCAAGGGGCTTTGCTTTCCGTGTCGACCGAACCAGGGATTGGGCGTCACGTCAAACACCATTACGGTTCGGTTCTTCCTCACCGCCATGCATTCGGTCGAAAAAAAACGGCCCCAATGGGGCCGTGTACTGCACTGATAGGCTCGCGGCTAGTTGAATTTGAAAATCTTTTGCGCGATATGATAAGCCGCCAGGCCGAACTGTCGACCAGCTTCGGTGGGGATATTCGTTCCCCAGTTCAGCGCGGTGTTTTTGACTCGCTTGTAGAGCTCGGGGTTCTTTTGTTTGAGGTATTCCCAAATGGCAGCGCGATTTTCCTCGTTTTCGTCGGTCTTTTCCATGCGCAGGAAAATCGAACAGATGCACATCATCATGGAAAGGTAGTTGAGCATGTATCGCTCGAGTTTCTTGGATTCGATTTCGGCATCGTTCATCGCGTCGATCATGATACGCGTCACGCGAAGCTGCTGGTCGCGGCGGGCATACATGATCTTTTCGTTCACGCTCTGATCTTCGCGGCCGATGAAGTAGCGATACATGTCTACATCGAGGTAGTACATGGTGCGCACGCTCGGAAGAGGCTTAAACACGAAAATGTTGTCAACGTAGAACGTGTGCTCGGGAAGCTTCAAGCCCAAATCTTGCAGGAGTTCGGTGCGATAAATCACCGAATGCATGAGAAGGTACTGCGACTGGTGGAAATGCTTCGTATCATCCCAGCCGAATTCCTCGCCTACGGGGAAAACATTCTTGTATCCCATGACGGTGCGCGTGCCTTCATGCACTTTTTCATAGACGTAATTGCCAATTACCATATCAGTCGGCTCTGCGAGCTCCATTTGGCGGCGCAGGTATGCCATAACTTCATGCATGGCGTCTTTGTCGAGCCAGTCGTCGGAGTCGACGACCTTGAAATAGCGGCCCTCAGCATTGGCGAGGCCGGTATTAACGGCTGAACCATGACCGCCGTTGGGTTTATGGATCGCTCGAATGGTGCCAGGATATTTTTCCTGCCAAGCATCGGCGATTTCTGCCGTATTGTCTTTCGTAGAACCGTCGTCAACGATAAGAATCTCAATGTCGTTTTTGCCCTCGTCGCATGCGAGCAGCGATTCAATGCACTTGTCCATATATGCGGCGGAGTTGTAACAAGGAACGGCGAAAGAAATGGTTTTCATTTTCGAACCCTTTCGAGGTCATGCATAGAAACGCATGCGACCTGGGAATAATTCATATCGACCGTGCGAAATGCGAATCACATGCGCCTTTTGCACCGGCGATACCTCAAACGCGCCTTATTATAAGGATTTGCCGTGCCGTCTCTTCCCTGCCGCCGTTCAGCCTATGAAATCACCAGATTGAGTGTTGATAAATCTCGGATGCTGGGCTCTGCGTTATTATTGGGGCATGCTGATTCAAGAGAAAGGACGCTGCATGGCAACGTTTCTGAGCACTATGATCGACCGCGCTAAGGCCGACAAGAAGACCATCGTTTTGCCCGAGGGCAATGACGAGCGCATCCTGGAAGCTGCCGAGAAGGCGCTGGAGCAGGGTCTTGCAAACATCGTGATTGTCGGCAAACCTGAAGAGGTCGCTGCAAAGGGCTTCAAACTCGATGGCGCGACTATTATCGACAACACTCAAGGCGAGCTTCGCAAAGAAATGGCCGAGGCGTTCTACGAGTTGCGCAAGAACAAGGGCGTTACCCCCGAAGAAGCGGAAGCCCAAATGGATGATGTCATGTATTTTGGCACCATGCTGCTGAAGACTGGCCATGCAGATGGCTTGGTTGGTGGCGCTTGCCATGCAACAAAAGACGTGTTGCATCCTGCGCTGCGCATCATTAAAACTGCGCCTGGCAGCAAGCTCGTGAGCTCCTTCTTTGTTATGGAAGTTCCGAACTGCGAGTTTGGCGATGCCGGCACGTTTATGTTCAGCGACTGCGCGGTATGCATTCAGCCGAATGCGGAAGATCTTTCTGAAATCGCCGTTGCGACGGCAAAAAGCTACGAGAAGCTTCTTGGGGCCGAGGCTCGTGTTGCTATGCTTTCGCATTCGAGCTACGGTTCGGTTAAAGACGACGATACGCAAAAGGTCGTCGAGGCGCTTGCCCTTGCTAAGCAGAAGGCTCCTGAGTTCGCTATTGACGGCGAGCTCCAGGCCGACGCCGCGCTCGTTCCGAGCGTTGCCGCAAGCAAGGCTCCCGACTCCCCTGTTGCCGGCAAGGCGAACGTTTTGGTCTTCCCCGACCTCGATGCTGCGAACATTGGCTACAAGCTCGTGCAGCGTCTGGCAAAGGCCGAGGCGTACGGCCCCATTACTCAGGGTCTGGGTGCTCCGATGAACGACTTGTCTCGCGGCTGCTCTGCCGAGGACGTGCTGGGCGTTATTGCCATTACCGCTGTTCAGGCACAGGAGGCTTAATCGCTCTTCGAGTTTTGCCTCTCTATGGAATACATTTCGGGCCGCCTTATGCGGCCCGTTTTTTTGCATTATGAACGAGAAAGGCCCCATGCTTTGCCTCCAATTGAACGTTCGTTCTTGGACGCAGGGCATGGGGCCTTTGCTTGGGTCGAATTCGTTATTTCTTGAGATGCGACACGATGCTCAATGTATCTTGGGCAATCATGAATTCCTCGTTGGTTGGAATCACAATGATTTTAACCGGGGAATCGTCACGCGAAATGAAGCGCTCTTTGCCGTGGTAATCGCGGCGGTTCTTCTCCTGGTCAAGGATAATGCCCAGCGGCTGCAGACCTGCGAACACGATGCGTCGCATGCGGTCGCAGTTTTCGCCGACGCCCGCGGTAAGCACGATAGCGTCGCAACCGGCCATTTCAACGAGATATTGACCGAGGTATTTACGAATGGAGTGCGCGTACATCTCGTAGGCGAGCACTGCCCGCTCATTGCCTTCTTCGGCGCCCTTGCGCACGTCACGCATGTCGTTGCTGATGCCAGAAACGCCCAACAGGCCCGATTTCTTATTCATGAGCTCATTGATTTGAGGTGGCGTAAGGTCTTCGGCTTCTTCCAAAAACGGAATGATGGCCGGGTCGATGGCGCCGCAACGCGTGCCCATCATAAGGCCGTCGAGCGGGGTGAATCCCATAGACGTGTCAACGGCGATGCCGTGGTCGACGGCGGAAATCGAGCAACCGTTGCCCAGGTGGCATGTGATGATCTTCAAATCTTCGATTGGCTGCTCCATGAGGGCTGCGCAGCGTTGCGCGATATAGCGATGCGATGTTCCATGCGCGCCGTATTTGCGAATCTGATGCTTCTCGCACAGTTCGTATGGCAGCGGATACATGTACGCCGAAGGCGGGAGCGACTGGAAGAACGACGTGTCGAAAACGGCCACCTGCGGCATGTCGGGAGCCATGCTCTGGCACACGTTGATGCATTTGAGCGCGGGCGGGTTGTGAAGCGGCGCTAATGTGCAGAGGCTTTCGATTTTCTTGATGACATCGGGCGTGATGAGCACCGAGGAGTCGAAATAATTGCCACCATGCACGATGCGATGCCCGATGGCGTCGATTTCGTTAATGGAGTGAATGGTCGAACGCTCGCTGTGGCACAGCGCATCGAACACGACGGCCAGGGCCTCTTCGTGGTCGGCCATGTATTGAGCAAAGATGCGCTCGTCTTTGTCGGCGCCATGCTTGATATAGGAATCTTTGCTTCCGACGCGCTCACACAGGCCCTTGGCGAGCATCTTATTGTTTTCAGTGTCGATGAGCTGGTATTTCAATGAAGAAGAGCCAGCATTGATGACGAGAATTTTCACGAAGTTCCCCCGTGTCGAACGATTTTAGAGAGCGGGCGATCCAGAGTTCATCGGGGCGCCGCCCAAAACGTGCACATGGATGTGATGAACCGATTGCTGGGCGTCGTCGCCGGTGTTGACGATGACGCGATAGCCGGTTTTATTGATGCCTTTAATTTCCGCGACCTTTTTTACGGTGTTGAAAAGATGGCCCATAAGGTCGTCTGGCAAACCGTCGCCAATGTTGGCGAAATGCTGCTTAGGGATGATGAGCGTATGCACGGGCATTTGGGGTTCAAGGTCGTCGAACGCAATAACCTTGTCGTCCTCGTATACTACGCTGGCAGGAATTTCGCCAGCGGCAATTTTGCAGAATACGCAGTCGGTCATATGCCATGCTGCCTTTCTCGCGCAATGCGCGCATTGAGAGAGTTTTATGCACTTTAGTGTAATGCAAATGCCAAGAATACTACGAAAGAGTGCTGTCAGTGGTCGCATCGTCGGCGGGAGCGTCGAGCTGGCCCATAAGCACATCGACTTTTTGTTGGGCGTTCGCGAGTCGGGCCTGCAGATCGGCAAGCAGCGCGACGCCTCGTTCGTAGGCTTTTAGGCTCTCCTCGAGTTCGAGAGAGTTACTCTCAAGCGTGGTGACCGTGGCATCGAGCTCCGCCATGGCTTCGCGAAAAGTCAGGTCGCTCACCTTTTTCGGCTCGGTTGCGGTGGTGGTGTCGGTCATGAGTCGCTCCTTTCAGAAGCGCGAATGGAATCGACGGTTGCGTAGATGCTGCCGTCGGCAACGGTTATTTCAAAGGTATCGCCGGGTGATAGCGCCGAGGCGTGTTTCACGATGCGGCCTTCCCCGTCGCGTGCTATTGCATAGCCGCGGGAAAGCGTTGCAAGTGGCGATAAATCGTGGAGACGCCCTGCCTTTAATGCTACTTCGTGCTGCGCAGGGGTGAGGAGTTTCGAGGAAACTTCACGAAGCCTGTCGCATTGCGCAGAAAGGCGCAGCGTATTGCGATCGAGCGAAGCAGTGGAGCTGTGAAGCCTCGAAGAGTAGTTTTCGAGCTTTGCGGAAGCGCGATCGAAGACAGCTGGCTTTACGGAAAGCCGCGAGGCATATGCCGCAAGGCGGGTTTTGTCTCGCTCGATATTGGCCGGAAGAGCTCGAGAGAGCCTGTCGTGCGCTATGTCGAGCGTGATAAGGTCGCTTGCGAACATCGACCGAGGGTCTTTGAATATGGGTCGCGTGGCGTATCGGTCGAGCGAAAGCGTTGCATGCTGGATTCGCTGCTGCTGACGCTGCGCGATATGCTCCCCTACCGATCGCAGCTGGGCTGCGAGCTGTGACGTTTGCACGGTGACCGCTTCGGCGGCGCCGGTAGGCGTAGAAGCGCGCAAGTCTCCAACCAAGTCGGCGATCGTGGTGTCGGGTTCGTGCCCGATGCCCGTTACGACGGGAATGGGGCATTTCACAATGGCGCGGGCGAGCTGTTCGTCGTTGAAGGGCATGAGATCTTCGTAGCTTCCGCCACCGCGTACGAGCAATATGACTTCGACGCGGGCTCGAAAGCACGCGCGCATGCCTTCGACGATGTATTCAGGTGCACGCGCGCCTTCGACCGGAACGCCTGCAACATAGATATGCGCAAGGGGAAACCTGCGGCGCGTTGTGCGCAAAACGTCATGGATGGCATCGCCGCGTGGCGAGGTCACTACGCCGATTTTCATGGGATATGCAGGCACGGGAACTTTGCGTTCGGGCGCCATGAGACCTTCTGCTTCAAGCTTGCGCTGGAGTATGGCGACCTGCTGGCGCAGCATGCCCTCGCCCGCCACGGAAATGGCGAACACCTGGAAGTGCATGCGCCCTTTTTTCGGGTAGAGCGAAAATCGACCGACGAGTTCTACCATCATGCCCACTTCGAGCGTGATGCCGCTTTTCTCGAATCGATCGTGCCATATCTGGCAGGGCAGCGTGCCGGTCTCGTCTTTCAACGTGAAGTATGCGTTGGCATACCCCGGTTTCACATTGACTTCCGAGACCTCGCCGAGCACGCGCAGCTTCAGCTTCTCAAGCGAGCCCTTGGCAACATCAAGCGCCTCGGAGATGCTCAAGGGCTTTTTCTCGTCACCACCCTGTTGTTGTTCGACTTGCGAAGCGAGCATGGGCGTTTAGTCTTCCGAACGCGTCGAAAGCACCATGTAGATGAGCTGCAGAAGTGAGGTGAGCGCGGCAGCAACATACGTAAGCGCGCAGGCACGAAGCACGTTGGAGGCGCCCGCGAGTTCGGCACCGTTCATGCCAGAGGCTTTCAGATACGTGAGGCCACGGCGCGATGCGTCAAACTCGACAGGCAGAGTGACGAGCTGGAACAGCAGCGTGGCTGCGAACATGATGATGGCAAGCTTGATGAATGCGCCGCCGGCGGCACCTGCGAACAGGCCAATCATAAAGATGATAATCCATGCGTTTGAGCACAGGTTCACGACGGGAACAAGCGCGCTGCGGAACTTCATCATGCCGTATCCCTCGGCATGCTGGGTCGCATGGCCCATTTCGTGTACGGCGGTTGCAACTGCAGTGATGGAGGTGGTGTGGTAAGCATCGGGGTCAAGCGTGACCGAGTTGCTGCGCGGGTCGAAGAAGTCTTGGCTGGGACCGCCGGAAAGCACGCCAACGTTGGAGATACCCTTATCTATGCTCATTTTGCGTGCCATCTGAGCGCCCGTGATGTTGAACGAGCAGGGAATCTTTTGGTATTTGTGCAGCATTGTGGTGACGTACCACTGGGCACCGCCGCCAATGGCGAGCGTGAGCACCATAACGGCGATATACAGGCCCATATCGTTTCCGACCATAATCATATGCATCAATCCTTTGCGGTATGCGCCTCACGGGCGCTGCGTATGCCGAGACTCGGCATTGAGTTATTGGACAGTCTAGCGAACGGAAGTTTGCCCTAGGCTTGTTGTGAAGCGTTCGTTACTTTCAACACGCCGCCTTCAATTGTGAGCGCCATTTCCCCATTCATGAGTGCGAGCAAATCGTCGCCGATAAGCGTGCGCCTCCAGCCCTTGAGCACGTCGGTTTGGTCGTAGTGGCCGCGTGCGATTTTGGTGAGGTCGTCGTGGGACGCGAGCACGCCGAATGCGACGCCGTTTTCTTTCGCTCGAAGCTTGACAAGCGAGGAAAGCAGGTCGACTTGCGCGTCGACGTTCGCTTCGCTTTTCGGTGGTTTCGGCAGTTCGGGCCATGATTCCTTGGGCGCGTCGAGGCCGGCGATGCATGCGCGCAATACGGCACGGGCGTCGTCCATTTTCAGGGCGCCGCGAATGCCTCGAACCATGAAAAGGTCGTCGAGCGTGCGCGGCTCTCGTTTGCACGCTTCGACAATTTGTTCGTCGGAGCAGATCCATTTACGTGGGATATCGCGCTTCATCGCGGTGGTTTCGCGCCAAGCTGCGATTTCGCGGGCGGCGGAAAGCTGTCTGCGAGAGAGCTGGTTCACGCGGCGAAGGCGGCGCCAGCGTTCGTTAGGGTCTTCAATGTATTTCTCGGGGTTGGAAAGTTCGGCGAAATCGTTGTCGAGCCAATGGAGGCGGCCGAGTTTTTCGAGTTCGGCGGTCATGGAGCGATACATCTTGGGCAGATACACGACGTCGTCGAGCGCGTATTCGATTTGCGAATCGGCGAGCGGACGGCGGCTCCAATCGGTGAATGAATCGGCCTTCTTCAATTTCACGCCACATTCACTCATAACGAGCGCTCCGTAGCCAACCTGCAGCGTGCCGCCGAGCAGCGACGCGGCGATTTGCGTGTCGAAAATCGGTTCGGGAAGCACGCCGAGCTCGTGATGGATGATTTCGAGGTCTTGCGATGCGGCGTGGAACAGCTTCACGATTTTCTTGTTCGTGAAAAGCTCTTTGAGGGGCTCAAGGCTGTCGAAGGCGAAAGGATCAATGGCGACGCTTTCTTTCTCGGTTCCCATTTGAATGAGGCAGAGCTTGGGCCAGTATGTTTTCTCGCGGAGGAATTCGGTGTCGACTGCGAGCACTTCGCTGACGCGGGCGCGGTCGATGAATTGTTCCAACTGCTTGCGAGTGGTGATGTACAACGGTTTTCCTTTAGTTGCGTATGTTCCGATTTGTATGTAGTACCATCTTAACGGTAGAGAGGGGGAATGCGCGATGAAAGCACTTATCATCAATAATCTCGCATCTGGATACCGAGATGGGTCCATTTACGATTTTGTGCGTTCATTTACGGAGGATGGCGACGAGGTGTGTATGCGATCAACCGATGGCACCACGTCAATCGACGGCTTGCTTGACGATGCGAGCGATTTCGATGTGGTCGTTGCTTCGGGCGGCGATGGAACGGTGACTTCGGTCGCGTATGCGCTTGCGAATACTGGTGTGCCGCTTTTGCCCTACCCTGCTGGCACGGCGAACCTGCTTTCCCTCAACTTGGCTCAGCCGAACGGGCCGCACGCGTTGGCGAAGCTCGCTCGACGTTGCGAGACGCTTGACTTCGATGTCGCCGAAATCGAAGCCGAAGGCGAAAAGCACGGCTTCATGATCATGGCGGGTGCGGGCTACGATGCGACGATTATGGAAAGCGCGGCTCCGAACAAGAAATTCTTCGGTACTGTCGCGTATTTCTTGGCCGCGGGTAGCAATATTGTTCCTCAGCGATCGAAAATCGCGGTAACCATCGATGGCGAACGGCACGAAACCGAAGGCTTGGGCGTGCTCGTCATTAATTTCTCGAAGATTCAGTTCGATATCTCGTTCACGCATACGAATCAGCCGCGTGACGGCATGCTTGACGTGATTGTCATGAAGGCCAAAAACGCTTTCGAGCTTTTGCCCGCCGTCTTCGCTGCGATGCTCGATCGAGACGGGGATTTCCCAGAGCGTGGCGACTCTCTTGAGATTTACCAGGGCAAAGAGGTTCGCGTTGAGGCGGACCCTGCGTTCGAGATTCAATACGACGGCGAAGTTCCGAAAAGCAAGACGCCTTTTGTCGCGCGCATTTTGCCGAAGGCGGTTCGCGTTGTGGTCTCCGACGAGGGCAAAGCCTTGTTTGAATAACATCCGTGCTTGAACCTGTTAAATGCTCGTAGCATTTAACAGGTTGCATAACAGGTTAATTCATGCGTATGCCGACATACTGAGCGGTGCTCGGAAGGCCGGAAATGCTGTACACGCCGTCAAGGTCGCATACGGAAATACGCCAGCTATGCGTGCCGCTCTCGGTTTCAATGGTGCCTTCGCGGTAGGTGTTGCCGATTTCGTCAACACCTTCGGCGGTAATGGTTACATTGCCGTTGTCGGCCCAGCCTTCGTTTTGCCATGCGTGCTGTACCGCATCTTGTGCATTTTCGGCGGCAAGGTCGCAATAGCGCACTTTCATCTCGGTGCCGTTGGTGCGCGAAACCGTAAACCGCCATGAACCTACCAAGTATTTCGACGCAGTTACCGCATCCATGTTTGAAACGCCCTTAGCGTAAACGAGCGCGGCATCGGCGATCGTCACATCGCTTGGGATCTTCATGACGTCAACGCCCTCTTCGCCTTCGCCAAGTATGTTGTACGTCTGGTATCCGGCGTCGGCGAAGGTTTGTACAATAGTCGCATCGTCGAGGGAAATATAGTTTTCCATGATAGGTAAATCGTACGACACTCCGCGGTTGATATTCGTTTCGACAGTGGCGGCGTCGCGCTGTGCGCCATGAAGTATGCCGTCGATTACGCCGAAAGCATAACGGCCGCCGATGATGGCCGCGATAAGGGCGAAAACGAGCGAGACGATAAGCACGGGCTTTGGTGGGTCGAACGGCCGTGCGAGAGACGAGCTGTCGATGGTGCGAATGGGTCCCTCGTCGATTTGTTTTTGTTTAGAGAACGGTAGTTTCGTGAAATTCATAGCAATCCTGTTCTTGGTTGCAAAAAACTCCGTCATTATATCACTCACGCGAAGGCGGCGAATAAACCGTCTCGTTTGTCTAAGGGGGAGTAGTTGGCACCCGCGATTTTTCGCGAGGTGCGGCACGTCAACAGACCCGGTATTTCACCTGGCGTGTCTTAAATAACAAGACTCTTGGCGCTACTGCAAGCACGTTATGGCTTGGGCGCTTAGGGGTCGTGTTCCTTTTTGCGTTCCAGCCGAAAGGAGCACCATGGATTTATCGATTTTCACCACGCCGGAAGCATGGATTTCGCTGATCACGCTCATTTTCTTGGAGATCGTTCTCGGCGTTGACAACATTGTTTTCATTTCAATTACCTCAAGCAGGCTTCCTGCTGAAAAACAGCACATCGGTCGCAAGCTCGGTCTTCTGGGTGCCATGATTTCGCGCTGTATCTTCTTGTGCTTTGCAAGCTATCTCGTGCATATGACCAAGCCGCTGTTCTCGCTCGACCTCGGTTTCTGGACTCATGGCTTCTGCGTGCGCGATTTCGTGTTACTGCTCGGCGGCGCCTATCTTATCTACAAGGGCATCGATGAGCTTCGTGACGTATTGGCGCTTACCGAAGAGAAGGCCGAGCATTCTGAAGAGCATAAATCGCTTCGCCAGATTGGCCTTGCGCAAGCCATTGCAACCATCATGGTGATGGACGTCGTGTTCTCCATCGACTCTGTTATTACCGCGGTAGGCCTTGCCGATCACCTCATTATCATGATTATGGCCGTTATGATCGCCATTGTGGTGATGATGGTGTTCATCGATCCTATTTCCGACTTTATTAACAAGCATGCGGAAATGAAGATTCTGGCGCTTGTCTTCATCTCGGTCATCGGCGTTTTGCTCGTGCTCGATAGCCTTGGCATTAACTCCGGCATCGAGGTGCTCGATATGCACATGGAGAAGCTCATGGTGTATTTCGCCATGGTGTTTGCCGTTGTGCTCGAGCTTATTCAGATGCGCCATTCCACCAATCTTGAGACGTGGAATCGCGAGCGCTGGCAGAACATGACCGGCGATGCTGTTAAGGCTGAATTGCTTTCTAGCAAGGGCCGCGAATCTAGCGACAGCGAGGGCGAAAAGGTCGAAAAGTAGGCCAATACTCAACGTGCATGACAAATGATGACGTTGTGAACTGGGGTTTCCTAAGGCTGCATGATAGCCGCCTTACAGGGTGCGGGAGTATTCTGCAAAGCGTCAACAGGCAATGCAGACATGCAACCGCACCTATAAGGAGATATGCGTTATGAAAATTCTTGGTCTTGGCGTTCCCGAACTGCTCATCATTCTTGCTGTGGCCCTTTTGATCTTCGGTCCGAAGCACCTTCCGAAACTCGGTCGTTCTCTCGGCCGCACGATTCACAACTTCCGTGAGGGTCTTGGCAACGACAAGGATGTTGTGAAGGAAGCTGAGGAAGAAGAGGCTCCGAAGCGTAAGAAGAAGGCGGCCGCGAAAAAGCTCGAGGCTCCTGCGGATGAGGCTCCTGCGAAAGAGGCTAAGGCTGAAGAGCCTGCCACTGATGTCGCAGAGACGGTCGCTTCCGAACCCGCAAACGCCCAGTAGTTAATAACCCCTCCCTTTCCAATACGAAGCAGCCGTCACAACCTTCCCTCCCTTCGCTTGACGGCATGCATGAAGAACGCGGCTCCCCCGATGCGGGGAGCCGCTTTCGTTTTCTTCTGAGATACCGCCAGAATCGGCACGGTATCGCATCTATATGTCGAAACGACATAAGTCGTATTGGTCCATGATCGCGATGAGCTTGTTGGCGTAGCTGCTGTCGGTTGCCCAGCCCGCGTCTTGGAGCCCCTGAGCCATGAGCGTCGACGAGCGTTCTGCTATGGCTTGCTGTATAA
>NZ_CDRRGL010000043.1:0-14121 GCF_977041755.1 Slackia sp. | reverse complement strand
GGCGGGGATCACCCGATCCCATTCCGAACTCGGCAGTTAAGCCCGCCTTCGCCGAAAGTACTGCAGCGCCAGGCTGCGGGAGGACAGGGCGTCGCGCTCATGCAGGGCGCTTCCGCATATCCAGGGCTTATGCCCTTTTTTTGTCGCTTCGTTTTGAGCGCCGTTTACGAGAAAATACCGCCGTTGTGGCGGTTTTATTATGCGGGCGCACTTTAGCGGGCTGCAGTACAATAGTATAGTTTCATGAATACAGAGAGGATGGATTGATGAGCAACTTGCGTACTCCCGAGGTCGAAGACCTGCTTGAGGTCCTTTCTTCTATGTCTGATAAAGATCAGCTTTACGCTCTGTGCGAAGACCTGTTCACGATTCGTGAAATGAAAGAAACATCTCAGCGCCTTTCGGTTGCTCGTTTGCTTGACGCTGGTAAGCCGTATACTGCCATCGCTGAAGCAACGGGTGCGTCTGCGACGACGATTGCTCGCGTTTCGAAAGCGCTCAATTATGGCAGTGGTGGGTATCGCTACGCCCTTGACACGCTTGCCGGTAAATAGTATTCTAATTTCTTGCATATGCGGGCTACAGCGCCCTGCATGAGCGCGACCACAGAGGCGGGGATCACCCGATCCCATTCCGAACTCGGCAGTTAAGCCCGCCTTCGCCGAAAGTACTGCAGCGCCAGGCTGCGGGAGGACAGGGCGTCGCGCTCATGCAGGGCGCTTCCGCATTTTAAGGGGGCCTATGGGGCCCTTTATTTTTTGGGACTTTTTACGGCATGTCGTCTTGTGGCCCGCGCCAAGCTTTGGCTCTTTTAGGGCGTTTGAATTCTCGTAAGAAGTTCCCTCCTTTTTGATTTATGCGCTTTGCTGCATGCTGCGTATTGCATCTTGCGAGTTGTTGTTTCATGGAGAAACTGACAGCGCTTTTGCATATTGCGTTTTCTTTTTAGCCCGTGCTCTGTTCTCGTTTAGGTATTATTGACCTATAGGCGTTATGGAGCCTCTATGAGGGGCGGAAAGGGGAAATCATGACGATGAACGACATTTCTGATATCGCTTGCAATGACCAGGGCTTTGATGTTGCGGTAGATTTGGGGCCCGGCTGGCGTATCGACGCTGGCGCAGAGCCTTCCATGGACGCGTGGCTCAATAAAGCGAAGCAGGATCCGAATGCTTCTATGGTGGGCATGTATCTCACCCATAATGGCATCGTTCGTGAGACGCCGCGTGCTCAGGTGCGTGCGACAAATGCCGCCGAGGCGGCCGAGGGTGCGGCTCTTGGTAAGGTTGTGTCGGTTGACTTCTCGTACAATACCGATGGTTTGATCGAGGCTGTGAAAGCCGCTCGCGAGCTCCCCGGCGTTTTCTATATTCGCGTGTGGCTGAACGAAGGCACGCTGAAAGTCGGCGATTCTATTATGTATGTTCTTATCGGTGCGGATATTCGCCCGCACGCTGTCGATGCTTTGCAGCAGCTTGTTGGCACTATCAAGAATGATCTTGTTGTCGAGCACGAGAATTATGAATAAAGTTCCATTGGATGCCGCTTCGAGCGAATCATCGGCGGAGTTTGTGAAGCGTGATGGGCGCATTCATCGTCCGAGTCCCGCTGTTGCTTTCGTGGGTCGCCATAACTCGGGTAAAACAACACTGCTTGTTCGGGTAATCGCGGAGCTCGTTTCGCGAGGGCTCGATATCGGGTCAATCAAGCATCACGGTCACTGTGATTTTGACATCGACGTGCCGGGTAAAGATTCATATCGACACCGAGAAGCTGGTTCTCGAGACTTGGTTGTGGTTTCGCCGACACGCATGGCGCGCATCACCGAGCTTGACCATGAAATTGAATGCGACGATATTGTTTCGAGCATGCCCGACCATGATTTGGTGATTGTCGAGGGCTTTCGACAAAGCGGTCTTGATGTGATTGAAGTGCTGCGTTCGGGAAACGATCGCGACCTTCCCGCTGCCGAAGAATACTGCGAAATCGGTACGGTGCGCGGCGTGACTCCGGTTGCCGTTGTGAGCAATATGGAAAGCGTGCACGCAGCGGCAAAAAGAAGGGGCGTGCCCGCGTTCTCGTTAGAGGATATCGAGGGAATTGCCGACTTCTTGCAGGCTGTCTATGTTCGTCCGAAGCTTACCGTCGCCATTCAGGCGGGCGGGGAATCTCGTCGCATGGGACAAAGCAAAGCGACGGTTCCCTTCCTGGGAGAGCCGCTTCTCACGCGCATTGTTGAGAGGGTTGCCTGTGCGGCTGACGAGCTGGTTGTCACAACGAACGAGGCGTCGCGCCTTGGGTTCTTGGGCGATCTGGACATCCCATGTCCTTTGAAACTCGTTCCCGATTCATTTGAGAAGCGCGGATCTCTTCAAGGGTTGGCCACGGCGTTTGGTGCGGCGTCTCATCCGCTTGTTGCCGTTATTGCATGCGATATGGTGTTCGCTTCGCCGCGGCTGGCGATTGCCGAGGCGGCAGTGGCGCATTCCGAACGCGTCGATGCTGTGGTGCCTTGCAATAAATTTGGCTATGAGCCATTTCATGCGGTGTATCGTACGAAGCCTTGCTTGGAGGCGACGCATGAAGCGCTCAGTCGTGGCTGCGTTCGTGCAAAGGACTTCTTCGATTTGGTGAACTTGCGGCCGTTTATGTCGGCCGAGGTAACCGACGCGGTTCCTGAACGTGGGTGCTTCATCAATGTGAATACCCCAGAAGAACTTGCCCATATTGAGGCAACTATCATGGCCGAAGGGGATAGGTAGTCGCGCGATTGTCACGTAGGCGGCAGGGTCGTCCAAGCGGAAGGCTTGCTTGGGATGAGCAGCGACCTGAAGCGAGGCACTCGATTCTGCATACATGGCAGCGGGCTCAAGCTTTCTTGGCGCAGGCGTCGCGAGCGGGCGCCGGCTTGGGCGATCTTGCCCCTTGGCTGGGTCGGTGTAATGCGTATAAAGAAACGAGGGGGAAGGCGATGATGACGCCTTCCCCCCTCGTCGTGTTCAAAGGAATGATGTATTGGCCGCTAGAGCGTTTTAAAGATTTCGGGCAAATGACGCTCGGCGTAGGTGTTGACATCGCGTTCAAGCTGCTCGAATGCGGAAAGGAGAAGTGCTCCTTCTTTTGTGAGCGTTGACCCGTGTGCGCCGTCACGATTGATGAGGCTAAAGCCGAAAGCTTCCTCGGTTTGCTTCATGATTCGCCACGCTTTGCTGTAAGCCATGCCCATGTTCTTGGCGGCTTTGTTGAGCGAACCATCATCGCGCACACCGCGGCAAAGCATGGCGACGCCTCGGCCGAAAACGGCATTGGCCTCGTCGTTGCCAATGCTGAGTTTGACGTGGGGAGAAATATCATCGAGCGTTACCATGGCGGCCCCTTCGACGGTACGGTGTTGTTGGACAGGGCGGTTTGTAGGCGCGAAATGCGCGTTGGCGCGTACGCCTGCTTGGGCATATTGTACGCCTTTGCGCAGGTCCGAAAGAGGGGAAGACTATTCTTCGGCTGAATAATCGAGGTGTGGTCGATGGGATTTTGCGTCTTGTTGCCGTGCGGCGCATGCGACGTGGTTGCCAGGTAGAACCTTTATTTCGCTGTAAAAATAATATTTCAAACCGTGGATAACTTCTTGACATCAGAATATACACGATAGAGAATAAACTGCATGAAATACGTCACGTTATGTGCCGTTTCGTACCAATGGCGGTATTTCAGAAGAAGGGCTCACTCAAGGGACGGGTGGGGCTCACATCTATCGAGGGAAGGGAATTTCATGGCTAAGGCATGGAAGAAACTCTCCATTCTCGCGCTTGCTGCCGCTCTTGCGGCCATGGTCGCGATGGTGGGCTGCTCGTCTGAGCAGAAATCTGAAGAAGCGACCGACGAGAAGGCGGCAACCGAAACCACGGCCGAACCGGTAGAGCTGCAGGTTTTCGCGGCGAATTCGCTTTCCAAGGCGATGGAAGAAGTTCAGGCTGCCTACATCGAGGATGGCCACGGCAATGTCACGTTTGCCGACGCGCAGTACAAGTCTTCGGGCGAGCTGAATGAGATGCTCGGCGCCGGCTCCTATGCCGATCTGCTGATTTCCGCTTCGAAGGGCTCCATGGACACTGCGGTCAAAGAGGGCTACGTTGACGAGGGCACGCGCGTCGACATGTTCAAGAACGACCTCGTGATTGTCTCCAAGGAAGGCAGCGGCCTTAAGGACGTCACGCTGCAGGATATCGCCGATGGCAAGTACACGTTCTGCGTCGGTGACGAATCTGTTCCCGCTGGCAACTATGCCGACCAGGCCCTTTCTACGGTTGGCGTGTACGTTCCCTCTGGCGATGACGAGGGCAAGACCGGTAAAGACATTTCTGGCAAGAATGGTGCGTTCGCCGAGGGCTACAATCCTGTTCTTGATACTTCCGTAGGCAACGTGTGCAAGCATGCCCAGTCTGGCGATGTCGACGTGGCGTTTGTGTACACTTCTGATGTGTACCGTTTTGGTGGCGTTGAAATTGTTGGTACCGTTCCTGCCGACACGCACAAGAACATCGTGTACCCCGGCGCCATCACCTCTCAGAGCAAGAACGTTGAAGCAACCCAGGAGTTCCTGGATTGGTGCCAGAACAGCGAGAAGGCTCAGGAGATTTGGCAGAAGTGGGGCTTCGAGCTGGCTTAATGACCGCTTGAAAGCTTACGTGCCAGAAAAGCATGTGATAAGGATGGGCGCATTATGTGCCCATCCTCTTTCGTAGTGGGGAATGGATATGCATAAGGCAAAGACGCTTTTCGCAAGGCTTGCTGCGGCGGCAATCGCGCTTTCGGTTGCGGTTCCGTTTTGCGTCGCATTCGCCGACGACGCGCTTGGCGGTGTGGATACGCTGAATGTCCCGAGCACGGCTTCGAGCGCCGTCGTGTCTGATTCTTCGGTTGATACAACGGGCGTGACCATCTCGAAGAACGGCGACGCGGCCGAAGCGGAAAACAGCAGTTTTGCGATAGGCGATTTTTCCCGAGCCCAAAAAGGCACGAATCGAGACATCGATGGTGAATACCACGGATACTCGTATTTGGTCGGGCGCGATGCGGGAACGTGTGCGCAGCTCGTCGCGGGCGACGATTACGTGGTCGCCTATGTGCCCGAAAAAATTGCGAGGGATTTGGACATCGATTTGACGTCGCCTGCCGACCAGGCGTCACTCAAGGCGATGTTCGCGGCCCTCGATGCGGGGCAGGCGGCCGGGTCGAAGGCGCTCACCAGTTTCGATACATGGTATTTCACGAGCGATAAGGTATTTGAGGAAGGCGCGGTTTGTTTCGAATTCGACCAAGAGGTTTCCGGCAAAACGTACGTGTTCGTTATCGGGGTTGACGGAAGCGACTTGACCGACAGCGAGAACGAAAATTATTTCAAGCCTTCGTTCGCCGATTTTGGTTGCCCCGCTCAGAAGGGCGACGTCGTTATTGAAGAGCAGGCGACGGGCTTCGCTGCTATTGGCGAGTTCTTGTCCAATTTGGATTGGAGCCCTTTGTGGGTGTCGCTTCGCACGACGGGCATCGCGATTGTGTTCATCTTCGTTTTCGGCCTGCTCGCAGCCTATTTCTGCCTCAATATCTCGCCGCGTGCGAAAAACATCTGCGACGTGATTTTCACGATTCCCATGGTGCTGCCTCCTACGGTATGCGGCTTTTTGCTTCTGTACCTTTGCGGTCGCAATACGGCGTTTGGCCAGTTCTGGATCGATATCGGTTTCCCTCTGATTTTCAGCCCCACGGCATGCGTTATTGCGGCTGTGGTGGTGGCATTCCCGCTCATGTATCGGAACGCTTTGGGCGCATTCGAGAGCCTGGACGCGAATATGCTCGATGCGGCGCGCACATTGGGATGGAGCAACGCGAAGATTTTCGTTCGCTTGATGCTGCCGCTCTCATGGAGCAGCATTGCCGCGGGTGCCGTGCTTTCGTTCGCTCGCGCGCTGGGCGAATTTGGCGCTACCTTGTTCCTCGCCGGCAACTATCTGGGTGTTACGCGCACGATTCCTATCGCCATTTACTTTGAATGGATGAATGGCAACGATTCCGTCGCGTGGTTCTGGACCGCCGTCATTATCGCTTTCAGCTTCGTGGTGATCTTGTTCATCAACTTATGGAGCAGCCGAACGACGAAATACCGCAAACGCGAGGGGAATTAGGCGCGGTGTTTTGATGCGGCGGCGCGCGGTGTGGCGTCTGCGATAATTGCGCGGCATGGTATGAGTGCGAGAAAGGCTTGGCTTTGAGTCTTGAGGTAGATATCGAGAAGAAGTTCAGGGGCTTCCAATTAAGCCAGCAGTTTTCTGCCGGCGATGAAACGCTTGGCCTTTTAGGCGCATCGGGGTGCGGCAAGTCGCTCACGATGCGATCGATTGCAGGAATCGAAAAGCCCGATGCGGGCAAGATCGTAGTGAACGACACCGTGTTTTTCGACAAGGCACCTGGCAAAAAGGCCAAAGTCGACCTTTCTCCCCAGCAGAGAAAAACGGCGTTGCTGTTCCAGAATTACATGCTGTTCCCGAATTTGACCATTGAGCAAAATGTGGCGGCGGGCTTGCCGAAAGGCTCCACCGCGGCCGAGCGCGCAGAAGCAGTTCATGAGCAGATGCAGCGTTTTGGCCTTTTGGGAATGGAGAAGCGCTACCCCGTGCAGCTTTCGGGCGGGCAGCAGCAGCGCGTGGCGCTTGCCCGCATGCTTGCGGTGCGGCCGGGGATCCTTATGCTCGATGAGCCGTTTTCGGCGCTCGATTCGCACTTGAAAAGCTCGCTCGAACAGAATCTCATCGGTTTGTTCGAGCAATTCGAGGGAACGATTCTCTATGTGAGCCACGATATCGATGAGGCGTTTCGATTCTGCGATCGCATTGCGGTCGTCGAGGCGGGGCACATTATGGAAATCGGGCCGAAAGAAAACGTCGTGAACGACCCGCAGAGCCTTGCTGCGATTAAGCTATCGGGCTGCAAGAATACGACGCCTGCCGAGTATGTCGACGACGCGCACGTGCATCTGCCCGATTGGGGTATCACGCTTGCTTCGACGAAGCCCGTGCCTCGCAATGTGCGGTGGTTCGGCGTGCGCGCATTCTTCCTGAAGCGTGCGAGCGGCCCGGGCGAAAATGTCTTTCGCATGCGCGCCGACCGCGTAAGCGATTCGCGCTTCGAGCGATCGGTCATGCTTTCGTTCCTCGATCACGATCACAATGAGCAGATCGAGCGTGACATTGCCGAAGAAGACGAATCGATGAAATTCTTGAAGCTCCATTTGCAGTGGAAGGTCGACAAGTTGGCTGTTGCTGCGAGTGAGCTTCCCGAAGAGGGCGATGAGCTGCTTATCGAGATACCGACGGAAAGCATGTATCTCGTATCGAGATAGCGCGGCAGAACGCATTTCGTGACATATGAGTTTGTTTCATGCTGAAACGCCGACCGAATTGAGCCGCGGCGGCGTTTCTTTGTTCTTGCGAGGGTATAATTCCAGGAAAGATAGCCTGGGTTGCGCGTGGGGGCGTGCAAGCCGTCGAAGGGGGCCTTCATGAAAGATTCGCACGGGCGCGTGATTGACTATATGCGCATCTCGCTGACGGATAGGTGCAATTATCGTTGCATCTATTGCATGCCAGCCGATGGCGTGACGTCGCTGTGCCATTCCGATATTTTAAGCCTTGAGGAAATTGAGCGCGTGGTTCGCGTTGCGGCGAGCATGGGCATTAAACGGTTCCGTTTGACGGGCGGCGAGCCCCTGGTGCGCAAGGGTGCGGTTGACTTGGTTCGCGCCATTCATGAGACCCCTGGCGTCGATGACGTTTCCCTTACCACTAACGGCGTGCTTCTGCCGAAGTATGCTGAGGAACTCGCGGCGGCGGGCCTTTCGCGCGTGAACATTTCGCTTGACACGCTTGATCCTGAGCAGTTTCGCTATATCACGCGTCGAGGCGTGCTGCATGAGGCAATCGACGGAATCGAGGCCGCGCTCGCTGCGGGGTTTGATCCCGTAAAGGTGAACGCCGTAACGGTTCGCAGTCTGGGACAGGATTTTCTGGCGTTTGCCAAGATGACGATCGATCGTCCTTTGCATATGCGCTTTATCGAGTATATGCCCGTGGGCGAAAGCGCGGGTTCGCATGGGTGCGGATGGGGCCGCGAGGACGTGATTCCGAGCGAAGAGCTGTTCGATGTTATTAATGAGCGGGCTAAGGCTGAAGGTTTGCCGACGCTTGTGGCGGCGGGCGACGAGAGGCCGAAAGGATGGGGTCCTGCGCGCTACTTCATGTTCCCGGGCGCCCAAGGAACGGTCGGGTTCATTAGCCCGCTTTCGCGTCATTTCTGCAGCGAGTGCAACCGCTTGCGCATGACGGCAGATGGAAAGATTCGCCCGTGTCTGTTCTCTGACGTTGAATACGACATGCGCGCAGCGCTTCGCGGCGACGGTGGCGATGAGGCGATTGGCGCGGTGCTTACGGAGGCGTTGGGGGCTAAGCCCGACGACCACCACGACAAGGTGGGGACCGAGCGGGGCATGTCGCAGATTGGCGGGTAGACCTTGCCGTTCTCGGAGGAGGCCGAGGGCCCGCGAAGACCACGGTCGGCTACCGTTCGCTTCGCTCACTATGCGCCGAATGCCGGCTCGCTTCGCGAGCTCGGCGCGGCCGCTCGGCCGCCTAGTGAGGTATTGAACATGACATTAAGTCATGTTCAAGGCGGTGTTTCATTTTAGAATGAAGGGCATGAATGAACACCGACGGCCTTCGCGGGGCCCTCGGCTTTCTTCGAGAACTCCGTTTCTTTTGTTTGATGCTGCAAATTAATCGTTGGAGTTTAGGTCAAAGGGACTGTCCCTTTGACCCGTTGGTTTGGAGGAAAGCGATATGACGGAAGAGAAGCTTACGCATATTGATGAGAAGGGCGACGTTCGTATGGTGGACGTCTCTCAGAAGGCCGACACCGAGCGCATTGCCGTTGCGGAGGGCTTTATTTCGATGAAGCCCGAGACGCTTGAGCTTATTACGTCGGGCACGGCGGCGAAAGGCGATGTTCTGGCGTGCGCACGCGTGGCGGGTGTAATGGCGGCGAAGAAGACGAGCGAGCTTATTCCGATGTGCCACCCGCTTATGATTACGAAGGCGAAGGTGAGTTGCGAACCCGTTTTGGCTGGTGAACGTGAAGATGGGCGCGTGGGCATTCATATTACGACGACATGCGGCGTTACAGGCAAGACGGGCATTGAGATGGAGGCGCTGACTGCTGCAAGCGTGGCGTGTCTTACCGTATATGACATGTGCAAGGCGGTCGATCGCGGCATGGAAATCATGGACGTGCGTCTGCTGAAGAAAGATGGCGGCAAGACGGGCTTGTGGGAACGCAAATAGTGCTCCAGAAACCTGCTAAATGCCTAGAGCATTTAGCAGGTTGGTCGCCACGCGTTGAAGGCATCGAGCTCTTATTTGTCATGGCCTTCGCCAGCCATCATGTGGCCCGCGTGGCCGAGCGCGCCCACGATGCCTTCCCAGTTTTCGCGAGCGGCTTTTTCGCTGCCCGGCAGATTGATGACGAGCGTGTTGCCGCGCTGTGCGGCGATGGCGCGCGACAGCATCGCGTAAGGCGTGATTTGCAGGCTGTGATAACGCATGGCCTCGGCAATGCCGGGAACTTCGCGGTCGCATACATCGCGCGTGGCTTCAGGCGTTACATCGCGCGGCGAAAGGCCGCTTCCGCCGCAGGTGAGTACGATGTCGGCACCAATTTCATCGCAGGCTTCGAGAATGCTGCCCGCGATAAACACGCGGTCGTCTTGGACGACAATGTGGCTGGCAACCTCCCAGCCTTCTTTCTTAATAAGCTCTTCGAGGGCCGCGCCAGCGGTGTCTTCCTTCATGGAACGCGTGTCGGAGCACGTGATAATGGCAAATTTAAGAGTCATGAGATTGCCTTTCTTGAGAGGGTCGGATAGCCAGTCGAATGGATTCTTGCTTTGTGCTGCCACGGTGGGCGGTGTCGCGCGTCAGGGAGCATAATCGGCGAATCTGTGATGTCTGTTTGAGACTTTTGCGTTAAAGGGGAAGAGGTTGTCTCGTCTGAGGAGGGGTCGTCTCGAGTGGGCCCGACAACATCGTCAAGTGGCCGGTTGCCGGGCCCCGCGGAATTAGATAACGGTTCCTTCGGCGACATCCAAAAGCACGCAGGCTATCTCGTCGCCTGCGTGGGCGTCTTGCGCCCCTTCGGGCAAAACGGCCATGCAGTTCGTTTTCTGGATAGGGCCGAAAAGACCAGAGCTCTGGTTCTTCGCGGGCGTTACGAGAAGTTCGCCTGATTCGCCATGGGAAAGCGTGGCGCGCATGAAGAGTCGGCGGGAATCCTTCTTTTTCTTGTCACAGGTAAGCTTTGCGACAATCGTGGGGTGCTCGAACGCGGTGCGGCCCTGCATTTTGAGCAGGCCCGCGCGAATGATGAGCTCGAAGCCCATATAGGCGGCAGCTGGGTTGCCGGGCAGGCCGAACACCGGCGTGCCGTCGACGATGCCGAATGTTTGGGCTTTCCCGGGACGCATGTTCACGGTGGTCATGAGTAATTCGCCTGCGCGTTCCACGACGGGCTTGATGAAGTCGAAGTCGCCGTTTGAGGCGCCGCCCGAAGTGACCACGAAATCATGCGTTGCCGCCGCTTCGCGAACGGCGGCTTCGAGGGCGGCTTCGTCGTCGGGCACGATGTCGAACATATCCGCTTCGCAACTGGCCGCTTTGGCGCATGCCGCGAGGGCGTAGCTGTTTGAATTGCGAATATGGCCAGGGCCAGGATTCTCGCTCGGCGGCACGAGCTCGCTGCCAATGGGGATGATGGCCACGCGCGGTTTGCGATAAACCGGCACCCGCAGCACTCCGCAGCCGGCCAAAAAGCCGACGCCTGCGGTCGTGATTGCTTCGCCCTTGTTCACGACGATTTCGCCTGCGCGAGCCTCTTCGCCTGCTTCGCGCACGTTGTCGCGTTCTTTGGGCTGCGCGGAAAATGCCACGCGACCGCCGGGCTTCCCGTCGCCTTCCACCATGCTCACGATTTCGTACTTCACTACGGCGTCAAAGCAGCCCGGAAGGGCAGCACCCGTCATGATGCGCACGCACTGGCCAGCCTGCGGGGTGCCCTCGAATACGCCGCCCGCAGGTACCTCGTCGATAACTTCGAGCGTTATGGGCGATTCTGCCGTAGCTCCCGCAAGGTCGCATCGGCGCACAGCGTAGCCATCCATGGCCGCATGGGCGAATGGGCTTACGTCGATGTCGCTTTTCAAATCGGCGGCGGCAACGCGCCCTGCAGCGTCGAGTAGGTCAACGGTTTCCGCCTCGAGCGGCGTCACGCGCGAGAGCACGAGCTCGCGTGCCTCCTCCAAAGAAATCATTTTTGTCATGGACAGTCCCTTCCTTGTGCGACGCGGGCGCCTTGGCGCTCACGATATTTCTTGATGCGCGGCTACAGTTGGCCGTCTTTCGCGTTCCATGAGATGAACGCCCATGGGACGATGCGCTGATAGTCGAGTGTGAGAGGCCCCTGCGGATAGCCCTTTTTATCGGGCATGCCGGCTTCGGGGTTGTCGACGAGGTGTTCTGCGAGCCATTCGCGAAGGTTGGCCTGCGCCTGGAGCCGCTCGGTTTCGCTTAGGTTTGGCGCGCCGATGTCGATCATTTGCGAGAAGTCTCCGAAAGCGTCGCCTTCCGATTCGAATGAATCTTTTCGAGAAGAATGGATGTATCGCACTTCGGGTTCGAATCCCGCTTGGGCAAGCAGGCCAAACGCGTAGATGTAATCGCGATTGAGGGCGGCGTCCACGCCGAGCTCGGCAAGCACGCGAGCGTCGACGCGCGGGGATGTGCCGGTTGTCATGGTGATGCAGCAGCGTCGTCGCGCAATAGCGGAAAGCTTGCGCAGCGCGCTTCGCAGGTCGGCGACTGCGATGGAGCGCGACGCGAATGCGACGTCGGCTACGTTTTCGCGAAGGCCGAATTGGCTCCAGTCGTCTTCCCAGCTCATGTGCAAGGGGAAAACGCTGCCCGGCGCGAGCGCGTCGAGGCTCTCGGCGACCTTGATGCCGCGAAGCGCCATGTTCTCGCGCAGCTTTGCGAGCATGCCGCTGCTGAAATCGCCCACGATGACCTTATGGCCGCGTGAGGCCATCTCTGCGGCGAGCGCGCCCGTTCCGCAGCCCATGTCGAATACGGTTTCACCAGGTTGCACGCGCGCGAGCTCGACGAATGCCTCGGCGTAGAGGTTTTTCGCATCGCGGGAATCGTAGCGTGCGGCCTTTTTGTTCCATCGCTGGCAGTCGTCGGGCGCCTTGGTCGTTTGTTGCAAATGGCGCCATGCCGCGTCGAAATCGATCACGCGATTCCTCCTGCCTGAACTGATTGTTCTTATTCGCGGATATATGATAGCCGTTCGCGTTGCCGCCACGCGTTTGAATTGCTCTTTTTTGGGCGCTGCGCAGCGGACAGGGACGCTTTGAGGGGCCGAAAAGGCGTTGAGTTTTGCCGCTCTCGCGAATTCGCCGCACTCGGAAGGTTTTCATATTTGACGTGCTACAATGATTAAGCTTATATACAAATCCAGGCGATCGAGGCTTCCGTGCGCGCACGCTCTATGCTGCGCCGCGGCGAAAACCGGATGCAAAAGGGAGCGGTTTCCGCTTCGTAGACGAAAAGGAAGGCATCAATGCAACCACGCGAAGAATTGACTCAGCTTCTTACCAAGGCGTTTGAGGCTGCCCGCGAATCTGGCGCTCTGCCGATTGAGAACATTCCCGAAATTGCGCTCGAGCGTCCGCGCGACGAGGGCCATGGCGATTGGGCCTGCACCGCTGCTCTGCGTTGCGCCAAGGAAGCCAAGAAGAACCCGCGTGAAATCGCGCAGGCGATCGTTGATGGCATTCCCGCGAATGATCTTATCGAGAACATCGAAATCGCAGGCCCGGGTTTCATCAACTTCCGCCTGAAGAACGTTGCCATGCAGGACGTCGTCTCTCAGGTTCGCGAGCAGGGCGCCGATTATGGCAAGGGCACGCAGCCCGAAGGCAAGCGCAAGGTGAACATCGAGTACATCTCCGCAAACCCCACGGGCCCCATGCATGTTGGCCATGGCCGCTGGGCTGCTTTGGGCTCCGCAACCGCAAACCTTATGCGCCATGCTGGCTATGAGGTTTTCGAAGAGTTCTACATCAACGACCACGGCGTTCAGATGGACAAGTTCGGCCTGTCCATTGCCGCTCGCTACTTGCAGCAGCTCGGCCATGAAGATGCCGCTGTTCCCGAGGGCGGCTACAACGGCCTGTACGTGAACGACATCGCAAAAGAAATCATCGATCGCGATGGCAACAAGTGGGAAGACGCCGACGAGCATGAGCGCATGGTCGAGTTCCGTGAGTTCGGCTACGCCTACATCATGAAGATGTTCCACGACATCACCGATCGCTTCGGCAATCACTTCGAGCGTTGGCAGTCCGAGCGTGAAATGTATCTGCCTTCCGACGAATTCGGCGGCAAGAGCCCGTTTGAATACTGCATCGGCAATCTGAAGGACAAGGGTGACATCTACGAGAAGGATGGCGCTGTGTGGTTCAAGTCGTCCGAGTACGGCGACGAGAAAGACCGCGTTGTGCGCAAGGCTGATGGCGACTACACCTACTTCGCGTCCGACGTTGCGTACCACTATTGGAAGAAAGAGCGTGGTTTCGACATTCTGATTGATATCTGGGGCGCCGACCATCATGGCTACATCGCTCGCGTTGCTGCCGTTTTGGCCGCCATGGGCTTCCCGGGCGCGCTCGAAGTTATGCTCGGCCAGCTGGTCAACCTCTTCCGCGACGGCAAGCCCGTTCGTATGTCCAAGCGTACTGGCGAAATGATCACCTTCGAAGAGCTCATCGACGAAGTCGGCATCGACGCTACGCGCTACTACATGCTGAGCCGCTCCACCGAGCAGCCGATTGACTTCGACATCGATGTTGCTAAGAAGCAGGACTCTTCCAACCCCGTGTACTACGTGCAGTACGCACATGCTCGCATCTGCAAGCTGCTGCGCGACGAGGCTGGCCATTCTGGCGAAGACAACCTCGACATGGCT
>NZ_CDRRGL010000042.1:0-14719 GCF_977041755.1 Slackia sp. | reverse complement strand
CCTCGCTTTGCGCGATTGGCGTAACGCCCGATTTCGCCCTGGGCGATTTCGACTCGTTGGGCCATGTTCCGCAGGGCGTTCCAGTAGAGAAGCATCCCGTCATGAAAGACGACAGTGATACGGCGCTTGCGCTCGAGTGGGCGCTCGCGCATGGCATGCGCGAGGTTGCGGTGTATGGTGCGCTTGGAGGAAGGCTCGATCACACGCTTGCAACGCTTTCGGCCTTGGTGGGCGCGGCGCGCGCGGGCATGCATGCGGTCGCGGTAGGAGAGGGCAATGTCGTGGTCGCGCTCGCAGGCGGCATGTCGCTTGAGATTGCCGCAAAGAATGCTGGCACGTTCTCGGTCTTTTCTGCGCCCGATGCCTCGTGTGGCCTTACGGAGCGCGGCCCGCTGTATGAAGTTGAGGACGCGACGCTTCGAAACGACGTGACGCTTGGCCTTTCCAACGAATTCGTGGGCAAGCCTGTGTCGATTTCTCTTGAGCAGGGCGCTGTCGTGGTCGTTTTGCCGCGAATGCCCTTGAGCGACATTCGCATCGGCTAAACGCGGCGCTGCCGTTCGCGAATTTTTGTGCTCCTTTCGCCGCGTGCGCCGTATAATTCACTTCGACATAATGGGGAGCTCGCCGAAGCGGGCTGAGAGGGGGCTTCTTGGCTCCGACCCACCGAACCTGATATGGGTAATGCCAACGAAGGGAGCATCGCATGACTGCGAACAATTCCGCATATCAAACTGCATCTGAAATCACCGAATCCATCAAGGCGTTTGCCGATGATGTGCGCGCGACGACCCCGCTCGTCCACTGCATCACGAATTACGTGACCGTGGAAAGCTGTGCGAACGCCGTGCTCGCCGTGGGCGCAAGCCCCATCATGAGCGACGAACCTGCCGACGTGGTTGACATCACGTCCATTTGCAACGCGCTCGTGCTGAATATTGGCACGCTCAACATGCAGACCATTGCCGGCATGAAGGCTGCGGGCGCCCGAGCTGCTGAACTCGAACACGCCATTGTTCTTGACCCGGTAGGCGCGGGAGCTTCGGCGCTGCGCACGCAAACCGCAGGCGAACTGCTCGACTCGCTGCCCGTCGCCTTGGTGCGCGGCAATATGAGCGAAGTGAAGGCCCTTGCTGGCCAGGCGGCTGCTACGCAAGGCGTCGATGTGAACCCCGCCGACGCCGTGACGAGCGAGGAAGATATCGCCGAAGCAGCGGCTTTCGCGCGTGATTTCGCCGCGAAAGCCAACTGCGCCGTGGCTATTACCGGCCCCATCGATATCGTCGCCGATGCGAATCGCGCATTTGCCGTGCGCAACGGATCTGCGCTACAGGGCCGCATCACGGGTTCAGGCTGCATGCTTTCCGCCATCACCGGCGCATATATGGCGCGCGCGAACGGCAACGCCGTTGAGGCCGCGCTTGCCGCGGTGGTGCATATGGGCGCTGCCGGCCAGGCCGCGCAGGCGCGCATGAAGGAAGGCGACGGCACGGGAAGCTTCCACACCTATCTCATGGATGCCCTGTCGCTGCTTGAGGGCGACGATCTGGCAAAGGCCGCTTTGGTTGAAGAGGTTCGTTAACCATGACGGCGCCCACGCCGCGCGAACGTTTTCGCTGCGCTCCCGAGTCGCTTTTGCTGTATGCCGTTTCCGATGCTGCGTGGCTGGGCGGCCGCACGCTTGCGTCATGCTGCGCCCAGGCGGTGCGCGGAGGGGCGACGTTTCTGCAGCTTCGTGCGAAGCGCGCCACGACTGAGGAGCTCATAAGCGCGTATGCGGAAATTCGTGACGAACTCGAACGCGAAGGCCTTGCCGGGAAAGTTCCGTTTGTGATTGACGACGACGTAGAAGCGGCTCTTGCCGTAGGCGCCGATGGCGTGCATGTTGGCCAGTCGGATGAGTCGTGCGCGAGCGCGAGGGCCCGTCTGGGCGAGGGCGCCATCGTGGGCGTGTCGGCGCAAACGGTAGAGCAAGCCCTTGCCGCGCAGGCTGCAGGCGCCGACTATTTGGGTGTGGGAGCGTTGTTCAAGACGGCAACCAAGCCCGAGGCGGCCGATGTGTCGCTGAGCACGCTGCAGGAAATGTGTGCTGCCGTGAGCATTCCTGTGGTTGGCATCGGCGGCCTGAATGCGAGCACGCTTGCGTCGCTCGCCCATACGGGCGTGCATGGCGCTGCGGTCGTGTCGGCGATTTTTGCTGCGGGCGACATCGTTTCCGCGACGCAGGACTTAAGGCGCATCATGGACGGCGTCGACCTGCGCGCGTAGCTGTTTGCGAGCGGTTTGAATAACGGGATAATCGATTGAATGGAACGGAAGTCGGCTTGCCGGCTTCCGTTTTCTTGTGGGCGCTTTTCCGCCTTTGTGCCTGGCGGATTGTATTATGGACGCACGAGATTGCCGAGTTGCGTGTGAGGAGAGCTATGGGCTTCAAGATTCCTTCAGTCGTAAGCATCGCCGGTTCCGATTCCTCGGGCGGGGCGGGCATTCAGGCCGATTTGAAAACCATCGAGGCGTTGGGGCTGTTCGCCCAAACCGCGATCACAGCGCTTACTGCGCAAAACACCCTGGGGGTTTCAGGCGTGCTCGATGTTCCGAGCGAATTCGTGGTGGAGCAGATAGATGCAGTGTTCGACGACATTCGCCCCAGCGCCGTGAAAATCGGCATGGTGTCATCGGCGTCGAATGTGGTCGCCATTGCGGAATCGCTGCGCGCGCATGCGGCTGAGAACATCGTGGTCGACCCCGTCATGGTGTCGACGAGTGGAAGCCGCCTTATAAGCGATGACGCCTCTGAGGCGCTTACAGGGTGCTTGTTCCCGCTTGCGAGCGTGATAACGCCCAACATTCCCGAATCGGAGGTGCTCTGGGGCAGGAGCATTGCGACGAAGCGCGATATGGAGACGGCTGCGGGAGAGTTGTCGGAGCGTTTCGGCGTCGCCGTTCTTGTGAAGGGTGGACACGGCGTAAGCGACGCCGATGACGTGCTGGCCGAGCGCGGGTTTACGTGTTGGCTGCCTGGCGAGCGCATCGGAAACGATAATACGCATGGCACGGGATGCACGCTTTCGAGCGCGATTGCGTGCGGGCTCGCGAAGGGCTTCACCGTGTTTGAGGCGTGCGAGTATGCGAAGCGCTATATTTCGGGAGCGCTTGCTGCCCAGCTTGATTTAGGGAAAGGTTCAGGCCCGCTCGACCATATGTGGGAATATCGCGGGCGGTAATCAAACAAAATCCGTTTGCCGCTCTTAATATGCCGCTTGCCGATATGTGGACAACTTTTTTTCATGTCGTGGAAAACCCTCATTTATCAGTCTAACTAATAAGCAAAAGATGGTTGCTCTTCTTACTGGGATTCAAAGCGGGGCCAAGATGGGAAAATACGAGGAAAACGTCAACGAAATCGCATGAAATAGCAGTGAAAACGAAATGGTTTGGCGCGGTCAAAATGTGGAAAAGTTTTTGTGGAAAACAAGCCGAAGGGGGAGTTAATAAACGAGGTCGGTAAGACGGAGGGGGTACTCTTGACGGAATTCCACCTCATTGGTTCGAATCCCCGCTAAAGAGGGTGGGATGTGCCCTTATTGGGTAGGTCGAACAAGAGGCAGCGAGCGACGCCCTGGCGAGTGCGGTTCGTCCTGAAAGCAAGGCGAAGCGTATCGGAAGATACGTGAGCCGAAGCTTGAAGGCGAAATGCGCCGTCAGGGCATCGCGCAGCGGCAACAAAAAAGCCCGTTCGTCAGAACGGGCTTTAGAAATCATGGTAGCCTGGAGGGGATTCGAACCCCCGATCTCCGCCTTGAGAGGGCGGCGTCCTAAACCGCTAGACGACCAGGCCAAAAATGGCTGGGGTGGAAGGAGTCGAACCCTCACATACGGCACCAGAAACCGCTGTCCTGCCATTAGACGACACCCCAGTGATTTGTGCGCTCTTGCGGCGCGAGTTGGTATATTACGGACTTCCTAGCGTTTCGTCAAGAACTTTTGCAACTTTTTTTGAAAAATTTGTTCTTCGGCGTTTTCAATCGCGCAATTCAGGTGGGAACGCAGTGCCTCGGGGGTGTTTTTGATCTCGCCTTCGATGACGGCGGCGAGCAGCGCATTGAGCGTTCTTCCGATTTTCGGACCATGAAGATTTCCCAAGTCCGCAACTTCTTTGCCTGACAACGCGAGCTGCTTCGCGCCGAGCGGTTTTCCGCTGCATTCGAGTGCGTCGAGCATGGCGAGCTCTTCATCGACTTCTCTCGCGCGCGCGTCCCCTTTGGGACCATGTCCGTTTGCGTCGGCTCGCTGGAGTAGGAGCGCCCGTCGCGCGCGGGGCGCATCGCCGCCTAGGCAGGCGACGAAAAGGCGCAGGGCCTCCTCGCTTGGCGGGAAGCTCGTCGTATGCCACGCGATCGCGTCGGCGGCTTGCAGCGTCTGTCGCCGTTCGATTCGGAGCCGTTGCATGATGCGCGTGGCGGCGATGCTGCTGCGCAGCGCGTGGTCGTGATGCGATTCGGGTTTGGCGATGTCGTGAAGGAGTGCGGCCCAACGCAATGTCTCGTTTTCCGGCGTGGCGGAGACGCTATGGGCGAGATGCCCGAGCAAGTCGTAGGCGTGCCGTTTCGATTTCAGCTTAAAGCCTCGCGTCGCCTCGAGTTCGTTTATGGCTTGCACGACGATGGGGAATTCGTTTTCGATGACGCGCCCTGCGTAGGGTCCGCATAAAAGCTTGGTGAATTCGCTTCCCATGCGTTCACGCGCCACGCTGTCGAGCAGGTGCGCGCACGAGAACGCGGCATCGCGCGTGGCGGGTTCGATTTCAAAGCCGGTCTGCGCTTCGAAGCGCGCCGCGCGGAGTATGCGCAAGGGGTCTTCCTCGAAGCGTTTGCGTGCATCGCCTACGGCTCGAATCGTGCGGGCTTCGATATCGCGCGCGCCGCCGAACGGGTCGAAGATGCCGCGTGTAGGGTGGTAGGCGATGGCGTTCATGGTGAAGTCGCGCCGTGCGAGGTCGAGCTCGATGTTGTCGACGAATTTCACGTAGTCGGGGTGCCGCGAGTCGGAATAAGGGCCCTCGATGCGGTACGTGGTTATCTCGATGGGTTCCCCGCTTACAATGGCGGTAACGGTGCCGTGCTTCGTTCCCGTTTCGTGTACGGTGTATCCCTCTTTGAGCAGAATTTGCTCGGTTCGCCTCCATGGGGCATTCGTCGCTATGTCGGCGTCATGGGGCGCGCGTCCCATGAGTTTGTCGCGTATCCAGCCGCCTACAATCCACGCTTGGCAACCGCTTTCTTCAAGGGCGCGAATTGTTATTGCCGCAGGGGAGTGGGCTATTATGTCGATTCGAGTATCCATGGGGAAAGCATAGTGGAAAAGTGCTGGTTGACGTCTGTGTTTTGCGACGTAACACGCATTTTTTGCAAAGCCCGAAAACACTGATCGATACTTTCTTCGATTTTCTTCTTTGAATGGCCCATCTGGCGTTTTCGCCGATATTTCGCCGGCGCTTTTTCTCCTATAGAATCGCTGTCCGTTCCTCGAATCGCGCGGCGATCGCCGCGTAAAACAATTCAGGCGTTGCGGATGATTGATGGGGCGTTCGCGACTTGACACGAGGAGGAGATGGACTCATGGGGTACCTTGAAAATGCCGCTTGCAATGGGAGGCGTCCGAAGAGGGTCGGGCCGCAAAGGATTTACTCAAGGCCTCGTCTCGTTAAGCGTTTGGTGGCAGAGCGCGACGTCGCGAGATTCGTGGTCGCCCCTTCGGGTTTCGGCAAAACGAGCCTGGGGCTCGAATATGCGGCGTCGATGTTCTCGTTTCGCGGCGTTCATTGGCTCGATTGCTCAAGCCCATGCTTTCTGCGCGATTTGGATGCTGGGATAATTGCCAAAACGTTTATTGCGCGACCCGTGCAGTTGGACCTTGTGGTGTTCGACGACGTCCCCTTTTTGGCGGATGCGCGTTTGGAATGTTTTTCGCACGAAATTGATGCGCTTCTTGATGCGGGCTGCGAAGTGCTCGTTACTACGACGCCTGCGTTCGGCGCTATCGCCGATGCCCAGCGTGATTGCGTTATCGTCGGAGCTCGCGACCTGCTTGTCGACGATTGCGAGCTTTCCTCGAGCCATGTGGCATCGGTTGAGGGCTTGCGCGAATGCGATCGCGTTCCTGCTTTTTTATGGGGCGGGCAAGATGGCATGCGTGAGTTTTTGCGCGGCATGCGCCTTGGAGAGATGCCTTCAGAAATGCGCGCTCCCGTATTCGTGATGGAAGCCTTGCAGGTGGGCTCCTTCGATGACTTGTCGGCCGTTTCCGGAGGCGTGCGAGCCGATGCGCGCCGCTTCATCAGTGAACATTATCCCTATGTGGGTGTTGATTTAGCCGATGAGACTTTCGAGGCGCACGGGTTTGATGTAGCGCAGGTGATGGAGGGCTTGGGGGAGTCGATTGATTCGCTTGGTCGAGTTGCAACTCCCTCTGCGCGCGATGCTCTTTCTGCGAAGGTCGCATGTATGCTTGCTTCGCGTGGCATGGGGCCGCGTGCGTGCGAAATCATGCAGATAGCCTGCGCCCGCAAACGCCGAATTTCGTGGATTTTGCAGCAGCAATGGCGCCTGTTCGATTCGGGATGCGTGCGTCCTCTGCAAGACCTTTTCGAAAGCCTGGGAACTCGAAGCACGGGTCTTGACGCCTCGATGGTCGCTGCCGCTTCGGGGAGGTTGTTCGTGCTCGACGAGAGGGAGCGCGCCTCGTCTGTCGCGCGCCGTGCATTGGGTATGCGGGGAATATCGTCGACCGACGCGCTCATGTGTGCGCTCGTCGCGCTTGATGCGGGCGGCGAATCGGCGCGAAGCGCGGCGCTCGAGACGCTCGGGAATATCGCGGCAGGCAAGGTTGAGGTTCTTGCGAATGACGCATTGGCGGGCCGTATCGCCACCTCGGCGATCGCGCTTCATAAGGGAGACATCGCGGCGGCGTGCCGGGCATTGCGCGACGCGGGCGTCGATACCCATGTATTGCGCACGGCGGCGGTGTATTGTGCGACGCTGCTGAGGCGCGTCTCCCGTCGTGCGAATGGGGAAGAACTCGCCATAGCGCTTTCGGCTTCTCGCGCGCTTGTGGAGCGTATGGTCGATTCGACCGAGGAGGCGACGGTGTGCGAAGCGATTTTAGTTGCGTCGATTGTGGGGTCCGGCGGGGACGTGCCCCTTTCGCCCAGCCGCCAGCGCGCATGCGATGTGCTGTCGGCTGTTCTCGCCGAGCAACGCCGCGGTCGAACTCGGTCGAGCCTCGCTCCGGTACAGGCGCCTTTGAGCGATTGCTCTATGCAGAGCCCTCGCCCTGCCGTTATTCCCGAGATGCGCGTGAATATATTCGGAGGGATGGAAGTGACCATTGGCGGGGTTGCGGTCGATCCCCATTTGTTCGCGAAGCAGCGTACGAAAACGCTGTTGGCCGTGCTCGTGTTGTTTCGCGGGAAGGAAATCGCGCGGCCCGAATTGCTTCGCATTATGTGGCCCGATGCGACGGTCGAGCGCGCCACGAACAACTTTTACTCGCTGTGGTGTCGGCTTCGTCGAGCCCTCGGCGCCGAGCGTGACGAAGATTGCCCCTATCTTGTGCGCCATCGCGCGAGCGTCATGGTGGATACTCGTTATGTGAAAAGCGACGTGGACGAATTCGATGCGCTCTGTCGTACGCTTCTGTTCGACGAACCCAACGCCCGCGCATGGCTTGCCGTGTTTGAGAAGATGGAGGAGGCGTTCTCGTGCGATTTGCTTCCGTCTGAAACGGAGAACGCTTTTATAGGCGCCATGCGATCGAAGTATCGCGCGCGACGGATCGACGCGTACGTTACTGCGGCGTTGCGGCTGGTGGATGCGGGCGAAGCGGATACGGCGCTGTGGTTCGCCGAGGTCGCGGCCGATGCGTGCCCCAGCCGCGAAGATGCCGCGTTTGCCCTTATGCGCGCGCAGGCGGCGAGCGGCCAGCGCGTCCAGGCCATGGAAACCTATCGGCTGTGCGCGAAGCATCTTGCCGAGGAATTGGGCATCGATCCGGGCGATCGCATGCGGGAAATGTACTGCGAGCTGCTCAATGGGAAAGAGCCGATGCAAAAGTCGGCCGAATGAAACTATTGGGTGACGGTTCTTTGTTTGCTTGATGCCCGTTTGCTTTTGCTCCTGTTCGCTGTGGTAAAGTTGCCGAACGTGTATAGCTGCGCGTATATTCGCGCATATCATTCGAAAATCGATGCCGCCCACATGCGTTCGTGGGCAAGATGAGGAAGACCATGGGATTTCTTTCGAAGCTCCTCACGTTTGGCGAGGGCAAGCAGCTCAAGCGCTACCAATCGCTCGTTGACAAAATCGGTTCGCTCGAGCTGTCCATGCAGGCGCTCACCGACGCCGAGCTCGTAGCTCTTACCGCCGCCTATAAGGAACGTGCGGCGAATGGCGAAAGCCTCGACAGCCTTCTGCCCGAGGCGTTCGCCACGGTGCGCGAGGCTGGCCAGCGCGTTATGGGCATGCGCCATTTCGACGTGCAGCTCATTGGCGGCATGGCGCTCCATGAAGGCCAGATCGCCGAAATGAAAACCGGCGAAGGCAAAACGCTCGTCTCTACGCTCGCTGGTTATTTGAATGCACTTTCCGGCGAAGGCGTGCATATCGTTACCGTGAACGACTACCTCGCTCGTCGAGACAGCGAGTGGATGGGCCGCTTGTACCGTTTCTTGGGCATGGAAGTGGGCCTGGTGCAAAATGGCATGCGCCAGCCCCAGCGAATTCCCGCGTATAAGGCCGACGTGACGTATGGCACCAATGCCGAATTCGGTTTCGACTACCTGCGCGACAACATGGTGACCCGCGCGAGCGCCCGCGTGCAGCGCGGCCACAACTTCGCCATCGTCGACGAGGTCGACTCCATCCTCATCGACGAGGCGCGCACGCCGCTCATCATTTCCGGCGCGGGCGTGAAGGCCGCCGATACCTACAAGAAGTTCTCCCAGGCGATGTTCGGCCTGGTTCGCGACGAAGACTACGAGCTCGACGAGGCGAAGAAGACCATCTTCGCAACCGAGACCGGCTTGGCGAAAATCGAGGCCCGCTTGGGCATCGATGATATCTACGACGACCCTTCGGGCCAGCTTGCGAACCACTTGCAGCAGGCCCTGAAGGCGCACTTCATGTTCCATCGCGACATCGACTATGTTGTAGTGGGCGGCGAAGTGAAGATCGTCGACGAGAACACGGGCCGCATCATGGAAGGCCGCCGCTGGTCGGAAGGCCTGCATCAGGCGATGGAAGCGAAGGAAAACGTTCGCATTCGCGAAGAGAACCAAACCCTCGCGACCATCACGCTGCAGAACTACTTCCGTCTCTACGACAAGCTCTCGGGCATGACGGGTACCGCCATGACTGAAGACGCCGAGTTTCGCCAGATTTACAAGCTGCCCGTCGTGGCCATTCCGCCGAACAAGCCGGTCATTCGTAAAGACGAAAACGACCTGGTGTACCGCACCATTGAGGCGAAGTATCAAGCCGTGGCCGATGACGTGCAGGAACGCCATGCGGCGGGCCAGCCTTGCTTGGTTGGCACCGTTTCGGTCGAAAGTTCCGAAAAGCTCTCGCGCCTGCTTGACAAGCGCGGCATTCCCCATGAGACCTTGAACGCGAAGAACCACGAGCGCGAGGCGCATATCGTCGCGCAGGCGGGTCGCCTGGGCGCTGTGACCATCGCGACGAACATGGCTGGCCGTGGTACCGACATTTTGCTCGGCGGCAACCCCGAGGTGCTCGCCGACGACGTGTTGCGCCAGCGCGGCTTCGACCCCGAGGCAACCCCCGAGACCGAGGTTCAGGAGGGCGAGAACCAGCTGAAGGTTCCCACGCAGGCCGATCGCGATGCGGCGCTCGCCCAGGCGAAGGAAACGTGCAAGCGCGAGCAGGAGCAGGTGCGCCGTGCGGGCGGCTTGGCCGTTATCGGCACCGAGCGCCACGAGAGCCGACGCATCGACAACCAGCTGCGTGGCCGCGCCGGCCGCCAGGGCGACCCGGGTCTCACGCAGTTCTATCTTTCGCTTGAAGACGACCTCATGCGCCTGTTCGGCGGCAACCGCATGGATTCCATCAGCCACATGATGGAAAAAACTGGCGCGACCGACGACATGCCGATTCAGGCGGGCATGGTGACCAAGGCCATCGAGAGCGCCCAGCGCCAGGTCGAAGCCATGCACTTCGCCGCCCGTAAAAACGTGCTCGAATACGACGACGTCATGAACCTGCAGCGTAACGCCATCTATAAGGAGCGCAACGCGATCCTCGACGGCAAAGACCTGTCCTCCCGCATCGAGGAAATCGTCGACGACGAAGTCGATGCCGTGATTGACGAGAATTGCCCGGCCAAGCTGCCGAGCGACGACTGGGATATGAAGGCCGTCGACATGTGGGCGGCGAATATGACGGGCGAGGCTTCTTTCAAGGCCGAGGAAGTCGACCATGAGGACGACCCTGAGGCTCTCGAAGATGCCCTTGAGGAATACCTCATGGGCACGTATCGCTCCAAGGAAGAAACCCTTGGCGCCGATGCGATGCGTCAGCTCGAAAGCCAGGTTATGCTGCGTATCATGGACGTGCGTTGGATGAACCACCTGCAGGCGATGGACTATTTGAAGACGGGCATTGGCCTGCGCGCCTTCGGCCAGCGCGACCCGCTCGTCGAGTATAAAGAGGAAGCGCATCGCGCATTCTCGGAGCTCACGACTTCGATGTACGAAGACTTCCTGCGCACGCTGTTGCGTCTGCGCATCGCCGCTCCCGTGGAGCAGGAGGAGTCGTCGCCCCTCGATGGCAAGGTGAGCTATTCCTCGCCCGAGGCTGCGCTTTCCGAAAACACCATCGCCGGTCGCGGCACGCGTCCCGCGCAGGCAACCGCTGGCCAGCCGCCGAAGCCCGCGGCGACGGCGAAGCCGAAGACGTATCGCAAAGACGAAGATTCCGACCCCTATGTGAACGTGAAGCCCAACGATCCTTGTCCGTGCGGAAGCGGGAAGAAATTCAAGAAGTGCCACGGTTTCAATAGGTGATACAATATCGCGCCGCTTAGAGGGGCGGCGCGGTGACGGATGTCGTACGCCGCTTGACGGCCGATGTCGCAGCGAGGCGCTGGTCGCATTCGAATCGCATGCGCTTTCTGCTGAATTCGACGTTGGAACGATATCTGCTTTTGCTCGGCCCGATGCATCGTCGGGCCGTTGCTTGTATCAGGGCTTGCGCGCTCGCCTTGGGGCGCGCTGCCGAAATGCTGTTTTTGAATTCTGAATGGTTTGAGCTATGGCTGAGAAAGAAAACCTGAATATCGACGATGTTGCCGAGCGTTTGGCTGCGGCGCATGAATACCTGCATATCGAGGACTCCCAAGCCGAGCTCGTCAATCTCGACCATAAGGCGGCGCAGCCGGGCTTCTGGGATGACGCGGCTGCGGCGCAGGAGGTTTCGAAGAAAGCGAGCAATCTGCGCGACACGCTCAATGCGTATGACGTCGCGTGCGGTCTGCTCGACGATGCGCGCGCCGCCGATGAACTCGCCGATGAAGACGAAGGCTTCGCCGCCGAGGTTCAGATGTGCCTCTCGCGCCTCGATTCCATGCTCGACCAATTCGAAATCGACTCCTGGTTCGCCGACGACCTCGATTCCTCCGACGCCATCGTGTCGGTAAACCCCGGCCAAGGCGGGCTTGAGGCGCAGGACTGGACCGACATGCTTTATCGCATGTATTCGCGCTACGTCGAGAAAAAAGGCTGGAAGCTCAAGGTGCTCGACGTGGTGCCGGGCGAGGGCATTGGCCTTGATCGCGCGGTGTTCCAGGTGGAAGGCAAGAACGCCTATGGCATGCTGCGCAGCGAGCATGGCGTGCATCGACTCGTGCGCATTTCGCCGACCGACATCAAAGGCCGCCGTCAAACGACGTTCGCCAGTGTGGAGGTCATGCCCGTGATGTCCGACGACATCGAGGTGAATTTGAACCCGAACGACGTGCGCGTCGACGTGTATCGCTCGAGCGGCCCGGGCGGCCAGTGCGTGAACACCACCGATTCGGCCGTGCGACTCACGCATATTCCCACGGGCATCGTGGTTACCTGCCAAAACGAGAAAAGCCAGCTTATGAACAAGGAATCTGCGTTTAAAGTGCTGCGCGGCAGGCTGTATGAACTCGAGCGCCAGAAGCGCGATGCCGAACTCGATGCCATTCGCGGCGAAAAGCAGGAAAATGGCTTCGGCAGCCAGATTCGCAACTACGTGCTCTATCCGTACCAGCTTGTGAAGGATTTGCGCAGCGGCGTCGAAACGAGCAACGTCGATGCCGTGCTTGACGGCGATATCGATGAATTCGTTGTGGGCTATCATCGTTGGCGCGTATCCCAATAGCTTGAAACGCGAATTTGCGATACGATGCAATCAATTGCGTGATGAGGCGTCCCGCGCATGCGGGGCGCTTTTTTCTTGAACGACAGAAAGGGGCGTCGTGAATCTCGAAGAGCTGAAGAGCATGGCCGGCGATATCCGCGTCGATATCGTGAAAATGGTGGCCGAAGCGGGAAGCGGGCATCCGGGTGGCTCGCTTTCGGCGGCAGACATTATGTGCGCGCTGTATTTCGGAGGCGTGCTCAAGCACGATGCGGAAAATCCGAAGGCCGAAGACCGTGACCGTTTCCTCCTCTCGAAGGGCCATGCGGCACCGGCACTTTACGCCACGCTTGCCGAGGCCGGCTACTTCCCGAAAGAAGAGCTCGCCACGCTGCGCAAGCTGCACAGCCGCCTTCAAGGCCATCCCGATTGCAAGAAGCTTCCGGGCGTTGAGGCCTCTACGGGTTCGCTCGGCCAGGGTCTCTCTATCGCTGCCGGCATGGCGCTTGGCCTGAAGCTCAACGGTTCTGAGTCTTCGGTGTTCACCCTTATGGGCGACGGCGAATGCCAAGAGGGTCAGGTATGGGAAGCTGCGATGTTCGCGGCCCACAAGGGTCTCGACAACCTGGTCGCCATCGTCGACCACAACCACCTGCAAATCGACGGCCGCATCGAAACCGTATGCTCGCCGGAAGATTTGGGTGACAAGTTCCGCTCGTTCGGCTGGCAGGTGTTCCAGTGCGACGGCAACGACATGGAAGCCATTCTCGCCACGCTTGAAAGCGCCAAGGAATCCCGCGGCGGCAAGCCGTGCGTGATCGTCGCCGAAACCACCAAGGGCAAGGGCGTTTCCTTCATGGAAGACCAGGCTGGCTGGCATGGCAAGGCGCCGAACGCCGAGCAAACCGAGCAGGCTCTCGCCGAACTCACCGCGAACAAGGAGGCTAAATAATGGCTGCAGAGAAAAAAGCAACCCGCGCCGCCTACGGTGAGACGCTGGTCGAATTGGTGGAGCAGGGCATCGACGTCGTAGCCGTTGAGGCCGACCTCTCTGGTTCTACCACCACCAAAAAGCTGGGCGCTGCGCATCCCGAGCGCCTGGTGAACGTTGGCATCGCCGAACAAGATATGGTTGGCGTGGCCGCTGGTCTCTCGCTCACGGGTCACACCGCATTCACTGGCTCGTTCGCCGTGTTCGGCACCGGCCGTGTGTATGATCAAATTCGCAACACCGTGTGCTATGCGAATCTGAACGTGAAAATTGCCCCTACGCATGCCGGCATTTCAGTAGGCCCCGACGGCGGCAGCCATCAGATGGTCGAAGATATCGCCCTTATGCGCGTGCTGCCGAACATGCGCGTTCTCGTTCCAGCCGACTACTACGCTGCGAAGGCCGCCATTAAGCTGGCCGCCGAAACGCCGGGCCCCGTGTATGTGCGCATGGGCCGCGCATCGGTGCCGTGCGTCTATGAGCCGGGCAAAGAGCTCGAGATGGGTCGCGCATACGTGCTTCGCGAGGGCAGCGATGTTTCCATCGTCGCCTGCGGCGTCGAAATCGATGAGGCCTTGAAGGCCGCTGACTTGCTGGCCGCTGAAGGCATTTCCGCAGAGGTTATCGACGCATTCTGCGTGAAGCCGCTCGACGAAGACACCATTTTGGCGTCGGTCGAGAAGACGGGCTGCATCGTGACCGCTGAAGAGCATTCCGTTATCGGCGGCCTTGGTGGCGCCGTGGCGGAATGCCTGGCCGCAAAGCATCCCGCTCCGCTCGAGCGCGTGGGCATGCAGGATTGCTTCGGCACGTCGGCGAGCTACGAGGAGCTGCTCGTGGAATTCCATATGGATGCAGCTTCCATCGCCGAGGCAGCCAAAAAGGCTATCTCTCGCAAATAGCGCGTCGCAGCGTCGCTTGCTCAAGGCCGGGTTTATGCCCGGCCTTTTCTTATGCGTGGAATTTGAAGCGATGGTTGCTCGCGATTTCGCGTTCGCCGCGGCACCCCGAGGGGCTCCCCGGAACCACGGCTCGCTACCGTTCGCTGCGCTCACTATGCGCTCGCCTGGCTGCGTTTCGTTTTTGAATAAGGTCATGTTTGAACGCAGACGGTTCCAGGGAGCCCCTCGGGGTGCCGCGGCGAACGCGACGCATTTTGCGAGCCATTCTTTCCCTGGGCGCAAACGCTGCTTTTCAGGCTCTGTTCAGTGCAGTGTTTGTTTCGTAGCGAAGCGAGCGGGGATTTGCGTGTCTTGGTAGAATAAGCGGGTTGAGTCCAGTAACCATTATTTGAACGGAGCACTCTGTGACGAACACCAATGACGCGCGA
>NZ_CDRRGL010000041.1:0-15303 GCF_977041755.1 Slackia sp. | reverse complement strand
CAGGTGCCGATTTCGGGTATGCCACGCTTTGGGTTATCCCCGTGATGTGCGTGCTATTGCTCGTCGTGCAAATGACCGCTGCTCGCATGGGCGCGGTAACGGGCAAAGGCTTCGCCGCCCTTATTCGCGAGCGATTCGGCATTCGCCTTACCGCGTTCGCCATGTGCGCGCTGCTTATTGGCAACGTCGCTACGACGTTCAGCGAATTTGCCGGTATTGCATCGGGCATGGGGCTTTTCGGCGTGCCTACCTGGGTAAGCGTGCCTATTTCCGCCGTGATCGTGTGGCTGCTCGTGGTGAAAGGGAGCTATAAAAGCGTCGAGAAGATTTTCCTCGCGATTTCCCTCGTGTTCGTGACGTACATCGTTGCTGCGTTTTTGGCTGGTCCCAACTGGGGCGATGTTGCCCATGCTACCGTGGTGCCGCAGATTCCTGCGAACGTGCATTTCATTTCGCTCGTTATTTCGATGATTGGTACCACCATTGCGCCGTGGATGATGTTTTTTGCACAAAGCAACGTTGTCGATAAAGGCGTTGGAACCGACCATGAGGAAATGTTCCTGCAGAAGGTTGATGTGGCGGCTGGTACGGTTGTTGCCTGCTTGGTCGCCTGGTTCATTATCGTTACCACGGGCGCGGTGCTCTATCCGCAGGGCATCTCGATTGGCTCCGCGCAAGATGCCGCTACCGCGCTGGCCCCGTTCGCGGGCGAATACGCGCAAATCCTGTTCGCGGCTGGCCTTACCGCGGCGAGTTTCCTGGCTGCGTGCGTGCTGCCGCTTACGACGTCGTTCGTTATTTGCGAAGCGTTCGGTTGGGAAGCCGGCGTCGACTTCACGTGGAAGGAAGCGCCCATGTTCAAGGGCATTTTCACTTCCGTCATCGTGTTCTCGGCGATTGTGGTGCTTATTCCGGGTCTCAATCTTATGAATATCATGCTTACTGCCCAGTTTATCAATGGCGTTGTGCTGCCGGTGCTGCTTGTGTTCATGGCTCTTATTGCAGCCGATAAGCGCATTATGGGAAAGTATGCGAGTGGCGTTGTGGGACGGGGTCTTATTTGGTTCACCGTGGCCATCGTTACGATACTCACCGTCGCGCTGCTTGTGATGCAGGTGCTCGGAATCGAATAGGTCTGGAACGCCCTTGGAAACCCAGGGGCGTTTTCTTTTGGATAATTCTGGGGCTGCGATGACCGGCGTTTGGATTCACCATGTCGCGTAGTTTGCGGACCTGGGCTATGTGACGTTTTTTATCTCGGTGGGTTCCTGGGCTTCGCTTTCTCATTTTTTTTGCCGCATTCATCCCTTTCGTTTCCCTGGGTGTGGGACGGTGCGCCGAAGAGGAGGTTCGCTACCGTTCGCCTTCGGCTCACTATGCGCTCACCTCGCTGCGTTTCGTTTTGAAATGAAGAGCAAGGATGAACGCAGAGCCATATCGGCGCACCGTCCCATACCCAGGGGAACGGGATGATTCGGTGATTTCTTCACTCTAGCCAAATAAAGTGCACTGTTTCGCTCGCATTTGAACTACAATATGGTATTTAGACGCTAAAAATCTCTCGTTGAAGAAAAGGGGGTCATCGACATGGGTAGGGTTTACAACTTCTCCGCGGGTCCCGCGGTGCTGCCCGAGAGCGTGCTTCGTGAAGCTGCTGAAGAAATGCTCGATTATCGCGGTTGCGGTATGTCGGTAATGGAGATGAGCCACCGATCTTCAGCTTTCAAGGCGATTATCGAAGAGGCTGAAGCCGATTTGCGCGACCTCATGGGTATCCCTGATAACTATGAGGTGCTGTTCTTGCAGGGCGGCGGTTCTACGCAGTTCGCCATGGTGCCCCTGAATCTTATGCGCGGCGGTTTTGCCGAGTATATCGTGAGCGGCTCTTGGAGCAAAAAGGCCTACCAAGAAGCGAAGCGCTTTGGCGATGCCCGTATTCTGGGTGATTCTTCCGATGGCAATTTCAGCTATGTGCCCAATGTGGCCGAGCTGCAGGTGAATCCGAACGCCGATTACGTGTATATCTGCGAAAACGAGACCATCTATGGCACCAAATACCACGCGCTGCCCAAAACGGGCGACGTGCCGCTGGTGTCCGATGTTTCGTCGTGCTTTTTGAGCGAGCCTATCGATGTGGCCAAGTACGGCCTCATTTATGGTGGCGCTCAGAAGAACGTGGGTCCTGCGGGTGTCACGATTGCTATTGTTCGCGACGACCTTATCCCCACTGATGATTTGCCCAGCGTTCCCACGATGTTGCAATACAAAACGCATGTCGACGGTGGCAGCATGTATAACACCCCGCCGTGCTACGCGATTTACGTATGCGGAAAAGTTTTCAAGTGGATTAAGGCCCAGGGTGGTCTTGAGGGCATGCGCGACATCAATGTAGCCAAGGCTCAGCTGCTTTATAACGCGCTCGACGAGAGCGATGTGTTCCATGGAACCGCTCGCAAGGAAGACCGTTCGCTTATGAATGTGCCGTTCGTTACGGGCGACACCGAACTCGATGCGAAATTCATCGCGGAAGCCGATGCTGCCGGTCTGAAGAATATTAAGGGTCACCGCAGCGTGGGCGGAATGCGTGCGAGCATTTACAACGCCATGCCTATCGAGGGCGTGCAGGCTCTCGTAGACTTCATGCGCGACTTTGAATTGCGCAACCCCGCGAGTTCGCGATCTATCTAGGGCGAGACCTCGCCCCAAATTCATTTTCTTCTCAAGCGTGGCGTTGCCAGGCTTGATTCGCACACCCGCGTACGCCTTTCGGCGTGCGCCCAACGCCCTTTGACTGGTCGGGCGCTTGGCGGGTGGTCATACTCGACACATAATCATTGTTGTAATGCGAACCTTGAATCTGCCAGGGAATCGACGGGTCGCCACGGTCTTCGGGAATCGAGGGCTTCCGTTGAATTTGGCATGCGGGTTCGATAATCTAAAAGGAGATTTCCATGCGCTATATCAAAACCATTGACGACATCACGAAAGACGGCCGGGTTAGCTTTGGCGACGGTTACGAGTTTGTGACCGAAGCCGAAAAAGCCGATGCGATTCTCATGCGTTCGACCGACCTGCATGGCTATGAGCTGCCTGAAAGCATTCGCGCCATCGCGCGTTGCGGCGCCGGTGTAAACAATATTCCCATTGAGGAATACGCTAAGAAGGGCGTCGTGGTGTTCAATTCGCCGGGCGCGAACTCCAATGCCGTAAAAGAGCTCGTTTTGGCGATGCTCGTGCTTTCGAGCCGTGGTGTTGTGCAATCGATGAATTGGGTGCGCGAAAACGCTGCCGACCCCGATATTTTCGTGAATGCGGAAAAGGCGAAGAAGGCATTCGTCGGCCGCGAGCTGAAGGGCAAGAGCATTGCCGTTATCGGTTTGGGAAACGTGGGCTCGAAGGTTGCCAATGCCTGTGCCGATCTGGGGATGGATGTGTATGGCTACGATCCGTTTATCTCCGTCGAGCATGCGTGGGCGCTTTCCCAGAAGGTTCAGCGCGTATCGACGCTCGAGGATGCGTGCCGCGACCGCGATTACCTCACGCTGCATGTGCCCTCGAAGGCCGACACAATTCATATGATTGGCGAGGAGCAGCTGAACCTGCTTGCTCCCGATGCCGTGCTTATCAACTATTCCCGCGAAACCATTGTTGACGAGGATGCCGTGGATGCCGCCCTGCGTGCTGGCAAAATCGCATGGTTTGCGACCGACTTCGCGACTCAGAAAACCGTGCTTATGCCGAACACGTTCATTACCACCCATTCGGGTGCTGGCACGGGCGAAGCTGAAGCGAATTGCGCCGATATGGCAATTTCCGAGCTTAAAGATTACTTGGAGAACGGCAATATTGCCAATTCGGTAAACTATCCCACCTGCTCCATGGGCAAAGCACGTGCGGCGAGCCGTGTGGCTTGCCTGCATGCGAATGTTCCGAATATGATCGGGCAAATTACAGCAGTGCTCGCTCGAGATAATGCCAATGTGCAGCGTATGACGAATGAAAGCGCCGGCGAGAATGCCTACACTATGTTCGATACCGATGAGCATCTCGACGACGATACCATCGAGGCCCTGAAGCAGATTCCGAGCATCTATCGCGTGCGCGTTATTAAATAAATTACGCCGTTCTACGAACGGCGTAATTGCTCGACGCTGCGCTGGGTTCTGGCGGCACGTTTCGGGCTTTGGCCCCGGCTCGCGTACCGAAGTATGCTTCGCCTCGGCCGCGCCCGAATTACACTCGCCAGAACCCATGCTCGCTGACATTTGTTTGACCTGGATCATTGCTAAGGAAAGAACATGATTGTTAAACCGTTTGCTGCTGTTCGACCAACTGCAAGTGTCGCCGACCAGGTCGCAGCCCTTCCTTATGACGTGTACGATCGAGTTGAGGCTGTTGCTGCCGTCGACGGCGAGCCCCTCTCCTTCTTGAACATTGATCGCCCCGAAACGCAATTTCCGGCTGATGTCGATATGTATGCGCCCGAGGTGTATGCGAAAGCTCGTGAGCTCTTCGACGCTCGCCGCGCCGATGGCACATTCGTCACCGAGTCTGCGCCGTGTTTCTATCTGTATGAGCTCACGATGAACGAGCGCTCGCAAACGGGTGTCGTGGCATGCTGTGCGATTGACGACTATCTCGAAAACGTTATCAAGAAGCATGAGAACACGCTCGAGAAGAAGGAGCTCGATCGCATTCGCCATATCGATGCCCTCGATGCGCAAACGGGCCCCATTTTCCTTACGTATCGCGATTCCGATGCAATCGATATTTTGGTTGCGGCAGTGAAGAAGACCGCACCGCTCTACGATTTCGCCGGTGAAGATGGCGTTACGCACCGTGTATGGCGCATGGCAGCGGCGTCGGAGGAAACTGCCTGTTCTCAAGCGTATGCCGGTTTGGTCGCGGCGTTCGCCAAGGTGCCGTGCGCCTATATTGCCGATGGACATCATCGAGCGGCATCGGCCGTGAAGGTTGGTTTGGCGCGCCGCGAGGCGAATCCGGGTTACGACGGAACCGAGGAATTCAACTACTTCATGAGCGTGCTTTTCCCTGCGTCGCAGCTTTCGATTCTTGCTTACAACCGCGTGGTGCGCGACCTTAACGGTCTCACCAAGGATGAATTCCTAAACGCCCTCGCTGGTGAAAACGGCCCGTTCGAGATTATCCATAAGCAAGAGTCCCAGCTCGAGCCAATCGATAAAGGCGCTGTGGGAATGTATCTCGACCGCGAATGGTACGGCCTTGGCGTGAAACCCGAATTCGAGAGCAGCGACCCCGTCGAAGGCCTCGACGTTTCGATTCTTCAGGAAAAGGTGCTCGCGCCTATTCTGGGAATTGGCGATCCGCGCACCGATGGGCGCATCGAGTTCGTGGGCGGAATTCGTGGCTTGCGCGAGCTCGAGCGCAAGGTGAACCGCATCGATGCGAGCGGCGATGGTCCCGCGGTGGCGTTTGCAATGTTTCCCACGTCGATCGACGAGCTGCTCAATGTGGCCGACGCCGGTCGCCTTATGCCGCCGAAGTCGACATGGTTTGAGCCGAAGCTTCGCAGCGGTTTGTTTGCTCATTTGATTTAATCGCGGCGTGGTAGCTTGTCGCTGCTTTCCCATTCGTGAGGCCAAGCAGCGACGCACCGCTGCGTTACAAGTATATTTCGTTTACCGAAAGGCCGTCTGAACTGCGATAAGCTCGTCATACACTTTTCTTTCACAGTAAATCGTGGGCGCTTTTGGCGTCGGGAGGGTTGATGCTCATGAAGGAAAGCTTGCCGCTTTACACCGATTTTGAGAAATGCCATTCAATCGATCCGTGTTATTACTCCACTTACGATATCAAGCGAGGCTTGCGCAATGCCGACGGTACGGGCGTTGTGGTTGGCGTTACGAATATCTCGAACGTGCATGGCTACGTTGTTTCCGAGGGCGATAAAGTTCCCGATCGCGGCCGCTTGTCGTATCGCGGCTACAGCATTTCCGATTTGGTCGACCATGCTGTTGCCGAAAACCGTTTCGGCTTCGAGGAAACGGCATACCTGCTTATGGCGGGCGAGCTTCCGACGGCCGAGCAGCTGAAAACCTTCAACGACCTCATCGCCGCCCAGCGCGACCTGCCCGATGGATTCACGGCGAATTATATTATGAAGCCGCCTACGCGCGATTTGATGAATGCTATGAGCCGCGCGGTGCTGCAGCTCTACGCTTTCGATGATGAAGCGGAAAACCGCAGCTCGGAGCATGAAATCGATACGGCTATCATGCTGCTCTCGCGCCTTCCGCGCATCATGGTGCTTTCTTACCATGTGATGCGCGATAAATTCTTCGGCGACTCCATGTTCATTCATCACTACATTCCCGGCCAGTCGACCGCCGAGACTATTCTGTCGATGCTGCGCCCCGATCGGCAATTTACCGACACCGAGGCAAAAACGCTCGACATTATGCTTATGCTGCATGCTGAGCACGGCGGCGGCAATAACTCGACGTTTACCTGCCGCGCTGTTACGAGTGCCGATACCGACCCGTATTCCGCTTACGCCGCGGCAATCGGCAGCTTGAAGGGTGCGCGCCATGGCGGCGCGAATAATCGCACGCTTCGCATGACCGACGACATCAAGCAGCACGTCGCCGACATTACCGACGAAGGCCAAGTGGCCGATTACCTGCGTAAAATCGTTCGCAAAGAAGCATACGATCGCACGGGTCTTATCTATGGCATGGGTCACGCGGTGTATACGCTTTCCGACCCGCGCGCTGAGTTGCTTCATAAATATGCGGAGCGTTTGGTTGTGGGTACCGAGCATGAAGCGGAATTCCGCTTGCTTGAGATTATCGAGCGCCTGGCGCCGCAGCTGCTCGCCGAGGCTGGCAAGAGCAAAGATATTTGCGCGAATGTCGACCTCTACAGTGGCTGCGTGTATTCCACGTTGGGCGTTCCTCGCGAATTGCTCACGCCGATGTTTGCAAGCGCTCGCATGGCTGGCTGGAGCGCGCACCGTTTTGAGGAAATTGTCTCGGGCAAGCGTATTATGCGCCCCGCGTTCAAGAAAACGGGCCATGCGCGCGAGTATGTCGACATCGCCGATCGAAAATAGTCCCTTTTTACTAAATTGCGGCACGAATTTGCGGTTGTGAACGATTTCCGTACTTGAAATAATGGGCTTTCTGAAAAGCCTTCCGCATAACCCCAGTTCAAATGCATGCCTCTATTCAGAAAGCATGCGAGGGCGCTAAAACAACCGTTCACAACCGCAATTCTCTGCCAGAAAGGCCGCTTCGGCGGCCCATTTCTTTCTTAAGGCTTCGTCGTGTCTGCGAAAAGGGCGCGTACAATGCTGGAAGATGTGCGTACGGAAGGAATCTTATGGCCCTGACCACCAATACCGCGCTCGCGCAACTGCAACCTTCGGGTATTCGTCGCATTACGGCTTTCGCGAAGCAGACGCCTGGGTGCATTTTGCTTACGCTCGGCGAACCAGACGGCAATACCGCCGATGTCGTGAAGGAGGAAGTTGCAAAATCTCTTGCTGCAAACGAAACGCACTATCCGCCCAATAACGGCACGGTGGAATTGCGTCGTGCGATTTCGGCTCACATGGAAAAGCGCAACCTTACCTATGGTGAAGAAGAAATCATCGTGACTTGCGGAGCGACCGAGGCATTGTTCGCGGCGCTTTCGAGCATTCTTAATCCTGGCGATGAAGTACTCGTACCCACGCCGGCGTTTGGTTTGTACGAATCAATCATCTCGGTGAACCGCGCGACGTTCGTTCCCGTCGACACGCGTCCAACCAAATTCCAGCTCACGTTGGGGCAGCTTGAAGCGGCGGCAACCGATCGCACGAAGGCAATCGTACTCACGTCCCCGAACAATCCCACGGGTTGCGTGCTCAATCCGCGTTCCTTGGATGCGGTTGCGAAATTCGCAAAAGCTCATGACATATTTGTCATCTGCGACGATGTGTACACGAGTCTCGTTTACGAAGGCGTGTACAAAAGCGACGAAGGCGTGCATCTTGGCTTTGCGAGTTGCTATGGCGAACTACGCGACCGCATTATCGTATGCGACAGCTTTTCGAAGCCGTACGCCATGACTGGTTGGCGTCTTGGTTGGGTTGCGGCCGATGCTCCGATTTCGGCACAAATCGCAAAAATGCATCAGTATATGGTGTCGTCGGTTCCTTCGTTTGTGCAGCGCGCGGCGATTCGAGCGCTGAAGGAAGACGCTGCACCGGCGCGCGAAGTGTATCGCGGCCGCCGCGACTATGTGCTTGCCCGCTTGAGGGAAATCGGCTTGGATGTCGTCGAGCCCGACGGCGCCTTCTACGTATTCCCCTCTATCGAGAAATTCGGCATGTCTTCGGATGAATTCTGCACGCGTCTCATTGCAGAGAAGGGCGTCGCGCTTGTGCCCGGTTCTTGTTTTGCTGCCGAGGGGTTCGTGCGTCTGTCATATTGCTGTAGCATGGAAAACCTTGAAGAAGGATTGAACCGCTTGGCGGCCTTTGTCCAAACCTTGGAATAGCGTTCCGTATAGTGGAACGGGTTTCCCGTGGATAGGGCCCGCTCCCTCAAATGCGGTGTAGAATAACGTCGTTCACAATCTCGCGTATCGAGATGGTTGTGCGTAACGCTGTCGTGCGATTTCGTTCGGCGGTTTTCCAACCAAGAAGGGGACATATATGTCTGATGTTAAGAATATCCTGGTCACCGGCGGCGCTGGCTTTATTGGCAGCCATACGTGCGTCGAGTTGCTCCAGGCTGGTTATGGCGTGGTCATTATCGACGACCTGTCGAATTCCTGCGAGAAGGCCGTTAATCGCATCGCTCAAATCGTGAAGCAGGCAGAAGCCGACGGCAAGGCTCCGGCGGGTGCTTCCGAGCGAATGAAGTTCTACGAGGACAATGTGCTCAATCGCGACGCGCTCGAGCGCATCTTTGCCGAGAATGATATTTACGGCGTTATTCACTTCGCTGGGTTCAAGGCCGTGGGCGAGAGCGTCGAAAAGCCGCTCGAGTACTACTACAACAACATCACCAACACGCTCATTTTGTGCGACGTCATGCGCAAGCATGGCTGCAAGCGCATTGTGTTCAGCTCGAGCGCCACGGTGTATGGCGAACCCGACAGCGTGCCTTTAAGCGAGACTGCCGAGAAGAAACCGGCCACCAACCCCTATGGTTGGACGAAATGGATGATTGAGCAGATTCTTACCGACCTGCACACCGCCGACCCCGAATGGGACGTTGTGCTGCTTCGTTACTTCAATCCCATTGGCGCGCACGAAACCGGCCTCATCGGCGAAGACCCGAAGGGCATTCCGAATAACCTCGTGCCGTATGTCGCACAGGTCGCGATTGGCAAAATGAAGGCCGTTCGCGTGTTCGGCAACGATTATCCCACGCCCGATGGCACGGGTGTGCGCGATTACATCCACGTGGTTGACTTGGCACGCGGCCATGTCGCGGCGCTCAACTGGATGGATGGCAAGACGGGCGTTGAGGTTGTGAACCTCGGCACCGGTAAAGGCTCGAGTGTGCTTGATGTGGTGGCGGCGTTCAGCCGCGCATGCGGCCGTGAGCTTCCCGTTGATATTCAGCCGCGCCGTGCAGGCGATGTTGCGGAAAACTATGCCGACCCACAGAAGGCCAAGGACGTATTCGGCTGGGTTGCAGAATACGACCTCGATCGCATGTGTGCCGATTCGTGGCGCTGGCAGTCGATGAACCCAAATGGGTATGCCGATTAGCTGCGGAATTCGACGTGCTTGTCCAGTGCGTGTTATAATGTATACATCAGCGATGCCCGCCTAGTTGACTCGGGTAAAAGGCGACTAGCTTACGGGTGACGCCGGTGTTACTTTGAGGGCGGTTTGGTTAATCCAGCCGCCTTCTCTGTTTTCTCGACTTCCTCCGCTTCCTTCTGAACAAATCGAACAGTCCCATCACGAATGAAAAGATGGAGCAAAGCCCCGCGATTGCGTTGAAGATATCCATTGGGTGCCTCCTTCTTTTCAGGAAGGCGCAACCCGCAAGACGCGGACACCACTGACGGACAAACTATATCAAAAATATCGAATAAATGTTCGTTAAAAATAGAACTTTTGGTATTGCTTAAGGAATGCCAAGAATTCTTCGTCTTGGGGGCTTAAAGTTCGGTCGGTGCGCCATGCCACGCCGAAACCCCAGGTGAGTTCTTCGACTGGAATGCCTATAAGTCCTTCTTTCTCGAAAAGCGTTGCGTGGGGTTGCGGCATGAGAGCCACGGCGCGCCCTTGCATTGCGGCCTCCAATACAGCAATCATCTCGGTCGTGTAAATGAATTGCGCTTCAGGGGCTCCCTCGCGAATGATGGGATCGTTCTTTCTGCTGGTTCTGAATTCCCCGGGGGTGACGCAAGCGATGGTGAGCCCGTTTAGATCGGCCACGTGAAGTATGCTTTTCTGCGCAAGAGGGCAATCCTTTTTCACGACTAAATGCATGCGGTCCTTCAGAATGGGCAACGACGAAAACATCGTATGGTCTATAGGGTCGTTGATCAAGGCGAAGTCGCATGTTTTCTCGTAAAGGCTGCTTTCGCAATCGTAGTCCACGACATCGCGCGATATTTCGACGCGTGTCCCCGTGGAGTTTTGCTCGTTGAATTTATCGATGATGTTATGCGGCAGCGAATTTGTGAGCCCCGTCGAAATGGCGAATGAAATATTGCCCGATTTGCGTTTTTGCAGGGCCTCTATCTCGTCAAGCATAACGTCATATTCGTTATGTATCGTGCGCGCTCGACGATAGAAGAGCTTTCCGTATTCCGTCAGCTCAAGCGCCCCCGACTCGTTTGCAATAAGAGGAACGCCCAAAGTTGCCTCTAATCGCTTGATTGCCGTTGAAAGGCCTTGTGTTGTAAGGAAAAGTTCCCGAGCCGCCCTCGCATAGCTTTTCGTGCGCGCAAGGGTAGTGAAATACTGGCAAACTTTGATATCCATAAGCCATCCCTCCCATAGGCTTATTGCATGGGTGCGGCTCCCCAACCGCGCCTTCTAAATAGGTTCCCTCACCGGCGCTTGGGGGTCAAGGTGTTTGAGCATTCTCGGTTTGTTTCAAAACATAAAAAAGCTGTTGATTTCATTTTCGGGTCGTTCATCGCAGAATTCGTGGTGAGGGAGCCGCCAGGGAGGGCGGTTCAAACAAGGGAATCCACAGGAGGGAAACATGGATATCTCAAGGCGTAATTTCTTGAAGGCCGGCGCGGTTGCGAGCGCTCTTGGCTTGGGCGGTGCCGCTTTGGCGGGGTGCTCTTCGCCGTCTTCGGCGAGCGAAAGCAAAGCGAAAGCGAAGGATTCCGCCGAATACGACCCTATGGCATGGCTGGGTGAAGCGCCCGATTTGACTCCGGAACAGTGCGATGAAACGGTCGAGACTGAGGTTTTGGTCGTTGGCTCTGCGCTTGCTGGTTCCATGGCTGCGTATGGCGCTGTGAAAAATGGCGCTAAGGTGAACGTCATCGAACGCAATGGCGCACCTCATATTGGCGGCATGACCATCTCGTTCTTGAACTCCGAGACCCAGCTTTCGCAAGGCTTGCCGAAATACGACAAGGTGCAGGTTGCGAACCAGATGTTCAACCTCACGCAGTATCGCTCTGACATGAAACTCAATGCCGTGTGGTGCAACCGTTCGGGTGAAATTTTGGATAATCTGGTGAAGGATTTCTGCGAACCCTATGGCCAGTATTACCAGCCGCTGAGCTTGGAAGGTATCTTCCCCGATCCCACACAGGAAATTAATTCCTATATTTCCACGGGCGTGGCTTTCTCCGAGAAAACCGACATCCTTACCGACTTCACCCACAACATTCACAAGTTTCTTGAGGATGAGGGCGTTATTACCGACTACAACACGCGCGGCGAAGTTATCGTGAAAGACGATTCCGGCAAAGTGACCGGCGTTATTGCCAGCAAGGGCGATAAGAAGGTTTACTACAAGGCCAGTAAGGGCGTCATCATGTGCACGGGCTCGTTCGGCGCGAACGAAGCTATGGTGAATCGCTTCTTCTCGCCAGAGCTTGCGAAATTTGCCCTCGAGAACAACTCGTACAACGCATATATGGGCGATGACCCCGTTGATGAAGTTATGGACGATGGCCTTGGCCATAAAATGCTGTGCTGGGCCGGCGGCCAGATGGAAGACCGTTCCGGCTACGCTTCTTGGCAGACCACCGCATGGCGTTCGTTCCCCTATTTGCTGGTTGACAGCAAGGGCGAGCGTTTTATGAATGAATGTACGTCGCTTCTGACCAGCGTTCACCTGATTGCCGATCTTCCGGGCGACGACAATTATGTGTGGCAGATTATTCCGACCAACGATTTCGCCATGCCTTCTTCGTTCGGCTACAACAAAGAACAGGCGGCGCAGGTGTTCGATATTGAAAAGACCGAACACTATGAAGCCGATTCCATTGAAGAGCTTGCCAAGAAGATCAACGTTCCCGCCGACGCTTTGGTTGCCACGGTGAAACGCTACAACGAGATGTGCGAGAAGGGCGAAGACACCGATTACATGAAGGCCAAGCGCTATCTTGATCCGATTGACGACGGCCCGTACCAAGCCTGGAAGATGACGTATCTGTTCTATTGCACACTCGGCGGTGTTCGCTGCAACGAGAACTTGCAAGTGCTCGATGAAAATCGCGACCCCATTCCTGGCTTGTATGCCGCCGGCAATACGGTTGGCTACCGTTTTGGTTCCAGCTATGAGACATTGCTGCACGGCGGTTCGAATGGCCTGGCCGCAACGCATGGCTACCTGGCTGGTGAATCTGCCGCGAAAGCATAGTCGAGAAAATATTTCTTCGCGATTCCCTTGCCCCCATCGAGCCCTTCCTTTATTCGATGGGCATATAGAAGAAACCCGCAGTCGTGCGATCTGCGGGTTTCTTGTTTCATTAGCACATTATTGGCCGAGGTCTTGCGTATCGGTGGTATTGATGCGAGCCCCCTATTCGCTTCTTAACGCTTCGACCGGGTCTTTCTTCGCGGCGGCGCTTGAAGGAATGAGGCCTGCCAAGAATGTGAGCAACACGCTTATGCCGACCAGGGCAATTGCAGCCTGCCACGGCAGGATCGCGACGTTTTCCACGTCAAATAACGAGTACACAATCGCGTTCGCGGGAATGCATGCCAGAGCTGTAAGCCCGATGCCGATAACGCCTGCCGCGAAACCGACGATGATGGTTTCGGCGTTGAATACGCGGCTGATATCGCCCTTGCTCGCACCAATCGAGCGTAAAATGCCAATTTCTTTCTTGCGTTCAAGCACGCTGATGTAGGTGATGATGCCAATCATGATAGAACTCACCACAAGCGAAATCGCGACGAACGCTACCAATACATAGCTGATCATATTCACAATGGTAGTCACGCTGCTCATGAGTGCGCCCACGATGTCGGTATAGCTCACGACTTTATCTTCGTCGCCAGTGGCGTTCATTTTGTCGTTGTAACCATCGAGGATGTCAATCACGCTTTGCTTGCTTTCGAAATCCTTCGGGTAAATGTCGATGCTCGCCGGCTTCGCGTAGTCGGCCCAGCCGAACTTCTTTATGTTGTTATCGTAGCTGCTCTGCTCGGTCGACATGAGGCTCGCCATGAGCTCGGAAAGCTCCTGCTCGTTCATATTCATTTGGAATGCGTCGGCAAAAGCGCTCTCATCGATGCCCATAGCTTTTGACATATTTGCCGAGAGGGTGGACATATAGGTGGTCATCGCGGAGGAGACTTGGTTTTGGATCGCTGTTCCATATTGCATCATGACCTGCGTCATTGCTGTTTGCATATACGACTGCATAGCGACGGAAAGCTGCGCTTGCAACTGCTGCGAAATAGCTGCAGAAAGTGCGGGTAGAAGCTGCGCTTGTAGTTGTTGTGAAAGCTGCTCTTGCAGCTGCTGTTGGATTTGTTCGCTCATACCGCTGAAATCGATGCTGTCGGCAATAGCCTTCTCTATGGCGGCTTTCGTGATGGGGTCTGCGAGATACGCCTCAACTGCCGCTTTTTGATCGGTGGCGTATTCAGGGTGGTCGCCCTTGATTTGCTCCTGGAGCCAAGAGGGGTACGCGCCCATGATATCCATGACGCCTCGGGTTAGAACATCGGTTTTGATATCGGGCTGGGTGCCATCGAAGTTGAGCTTGATATTGCTGAAGTCGAGGTTTAACTGGCTCATGTCAATCTTGCTTGGGTCGATTTGAACGCCCGAAGCATCGAATGCTGGCATGTTGGACAAGTCGATACTGGCCCCCGACAAATCCATGCTGCTCGAGAGGTCGGCGTTCGAGAGACCTGCGGCCAGCGCGCTTTCGTCAAACGTGAACGCGCTCTGCAGCTTTTCGCCGTCAATTGTGAACAGGCTCGACATATCGAATCCATTGCCATCTTTCGCTTCGTCTTCTTCTTCGGCGAACGATTTGCCTGTAATCACATTGGTTGCGGGGTCTGCCTGCTGATCCTTTACGATTTGTTTGTCGCTCGCCTCATCAATGAGGTGGTTGATCAAATCGTTCGAGTAATACAGGCCCGTTGAAAGCGAAGTAATTTTCTCGCCCTCTTTCGGCTTCACTACGCCGCATACCTTAAGCGTTTCGCCATGGTCGACCAAACTTTTCATGTAGTCGGCATCGCTGCTCTTGTTTTTCCAAACTTGGTAATCGCTGTCGTACTGATAGAAATCGGCGCCATTGACGAGCTTGAACTCCACATTCATGAGGTCGTCGTAGTCGAGGTCGAGCGTGTTGTCGGGTACCTGTACTTCTTCCTCGTTGGCGAATTCGCGCACCATTTCTTCGAGTTCCTTATGGTCGCGCAAACCCATGGAGTACAGCATGAAATCGCTCACGTTGCCGTTCGGTGTGAGCACTGCTACGACCTCGTCGTAATTTTCAGGCCAATGGCCCGCGACGACGTCGTATTGGTTATCGACCTGGCTCATGTTCGCGGGCAGCTTGTAGAAAATGTTCGTGCTCATCATCGACGACATGATGCCGTTGCTCGATGCGCCTAATCCCACGCTCGCGAACGACTTATCGGGGTTTACCTGGTGTACGCCGTCGTCGGTGTTTGAATTGAAAATCTGCGGAGTGACGCTATAGCCGTATTCGATTGAATTCACGTAGCTGTCGATGTCGGTGCTGCCGTTGTCGAAATACTCTTTCAGCGATGCGAGGTCGTTGCTTCCGATGCTCGAGAACATGCCTGTGATCATTTTCGATTCATGCACCGGCTTGCCCGAATCGCTCGAAGCGGTCGCATCGTTT
>NZ_CDRRGL010000040.1:0-15539 GCF_977041755.1 Slackia sp. | reverse complement strand
GCTCTTCGAATTCCGCTTGATTGACGAGCGCATTCGCGAAGCGTTCCATCAGCAGCCCGGCCAGTTCGTCGAGCTGTCCATCTTCGGCGTGGGCGAAGCTCCCATCTCCATTTCTTCGTCGCCTTCCAAGCAGGGCTTCATCGAGCTGTGCGTGCGACGCACAGGTAAGTTCACCGAAGAGCTGCACAAAATGCAGTGCGGCGACGTGGTTGGAATTCGCGGGCCTTTCGGCCGACCGTTCCCATTCGAAAAAATGAAGGGCCACGACATTTTGCTTGTCGCGGGCGGTTTGGGCATCGCGCCCCTGCGATCGCTGATCAACAATATTCACGATGAGCGCAGTGAGTTCGGCAAAGTTACCATCATCTATGGCTCGCGCAACCCGCGCGAAGTCATGTTCCGCGACCAGTTCGAGATGTGGCGCCACCGTCACGACTTCGATCTTCACCTGACCGTCGACAATTACGAAGACGGATGGGATGGCGAAGTGGGCCTGGTCACCAAGCCTTTCGAGCATTTGGAAGTCGATGCTGACAATACGTTCGGCGCATTGTGCGGGCCTCCGGTCATGTATCGATTCGTCGTTGAGGAAATGCGCAAGAAGGGAATTCCCTACGATCGCATTTACATGAGCTTCGAGCGCCATATGAAATGCGGCATGGGCAAATGCGGCCATTGCCAAGTGGGCCATCAGCATGTGTGCATTGACGGTCCCGTGTTCAATTATTGGGAAGCGAAGAACATTCAGGGGTCGATGTAGATGGAATGCCAAACGAAAAGGAACGCCACGCCGCGCGTGGTGGTGCTGGGCTTGGCGAGCTGCTTCGGCTGCCAGCTGCAAATTACGAACGCCGAATCGCATTTGCTTGAAATTCTGGGCCAAATCGATGTGCAGTATTGGCAAATGGCTTCAAGCGCGCCCGAGCCCGAGGGCGATGTCGACGTTGTGATTATCGAAGGCGCGGTTTCCACGGTCGAATCTCGCGAAATCGTGGAGCGCTGGCGTAAGCGCGCGAAATGCCTGATCGCCATGGGTGCATGTGCAGTATGCGGAGGCATTCCCTCCATCGCGGCGCATCATTTGGACGAGCGCGCGAAAAGCGTGTATGGCGATGCGCTCCCTTCCGCCTGCGGAGAAATGCTTGTTCCGCAGCCGGTCAGCAGCGTGGTCGATGTCGATTTCGAAGTTCGCGCATGCCCCATCGATCCCGCCGATTTCGTTGCGGTGATGCAGCATGCCATATATGGAAGCAATGCCACGGTGCAAACGGGAACGTTGTGCGGCAGCTGCAAACGCAATGAAAGCGGCTGCTTGTGGCGTGAAGGAAAAGTGTGCCTGGGCCTCGTGACCCAAGAGGGTTGCGGCGCGAAGTGCGTGCAACTTGGCCGCGAGTGCAATGGCTGCCGTGGCCTGTCGGCTAACGCGAATCTTTCGGCGGCCCGCGCGTTTGCCGAAAGCACGGGCGTCGGCGCTGTTCGCTTCGATGAGGCGCTTGAATTGTTCAACCTGGTGAACCCCATGCTTTCACCAATTTCGGAAGGGGAGGAGTAGCCCATGCGCACGACGCTTTCCATGCACCATATTGCTCGCATCGAGGGACACGGCAACATCTCGCTTTCCATAGAAGATGGTCGCGTGTCCGATGTGAAGATGAACGTGGTGGAACCCGCCCGTTTATTCGAGTCGATGGTGGGAGGACGCCCCTTCACCCAAACGAGCTATATCGCCTCGCGCATTTGCGGAATTTGCTCGTCGAGCCATGTGATAACCGATTTGCTTGCGATTGAGCAAATTTTTGGCGTGAAGACGAGCGAGCGCACGCGCGTTCTGCGCGAGCTGCTCGTGTATGGCAGCTTCCTGCAGAATCATGCAGCGCACTTGTTCGTTTTTGCCGCCCCCGATTTCGAAGGGCTCGACAGCGCTTTCCCCCTTGCGGAATCGGCGCCCGAGCTTTTCAATGGCGGAATGGGCATTAAGGCGCTGGGCAATGAGTTGTGCACGCTCGTTGGCGGACGCTCCATTCACCCCATCACATGCGTTGTAGGCGGTTTCACCCACGAGCCGTCTCGCGACGACTGCCTTGCCATGGCCGACAAAGTTGCCGCTGCGCGTGAATTCTGCGAAAAAACGGTCGATGTTTTCGCGGGCTTCAAGGTTCCGCAGATTGAGACCTCCGGCGATTTCATGGCGCTCGTGGAAGATGGCCGTTATTGCGTGGTTGGCGACACGGCGGCCTTCGCATCCGACGGCGCGCGTTTCGCCGCGGCCGATTACACCGACAACATCGAGGAATACGCCGTCGATCATTCGGCTGCGCGATTCTCACGTCGCGCGAGCACGAAGAAAAACATTACGACGAGCGCGCTTGCGCGCATCAACCTGAGCTGGAACGAGCTTTCGCAGCCTGCACGATTGGCTGCGGCCAAGGCGGGCCTTCGTCCTCCGGCGCGAAACCCCTTTTTGAACAATGTTGCGCAGGCCGTCGAGCTCGTCGATGTGTGCGTTCGTTGCGAGGCGATGCTTCGCTGGCTCGCGTTCGGCGAAGGAACGAGCAAGCCCGTCGATTTCGAGGTTCGTGCGGGCAGGGGTGTTGGCATGACCGAGGCTCCGCGCGGCACACTCATCCATGAGCTGGAAATCGGGGAAGATGGGCGCGTCAAACACGCGAGCATCATCACGCCTACGGTCCATAACTTGGGCGATACCGAATCGAGCGTGCGAACGCTCGCTGATTTGATGGCCGAGCAGGGTGCTTCCGAGGAAGAAATTCGCTTGGAGGTCGGAAAACTCGTGCGCGCGTACGATCCGTGCCTCTCGTGTTCCGTGCATTAGGCGATTTTCGCGAGTTTTGAGGCGTGGAAATACGCCCCTAATGGCGATTTTTGCGATGATTCGAGCCGCCTTCGGGCGGCTCGACTGGTTTAATGTGGACAAAATGTGAGCAAACAGGTAGTAATTCTCTCAAACACGACCGCTCACGTCCTAAAACATACCGTTCGCCGAAAGTGAAAAACTTTTTTTCGAGCGGATATTTTGAGAAAATGACCGAAAATAGTTGGTCAAATTAACAATATGCGAATTGAAAAAATGCCGTTTGACGTGGTCAAACGGCATTTTGTTTTCAGGGCGTGAAGGAATGGTTTAAAGCACGCGGCGCAGCTGCTGTTCCTTAATTTCGCTCTCGAGAGAGGAGTGAATGATGTTTTGGAACGGTTCGACGTCGCTCAAAATGCCCGCATTCGAGAGCTCGGGGTCGGAAATTCGATGCACGAGATAGCTGATCGCGGCCCCTGTATAGAACTCGGCAAGGAAGTGCACGGCCGAGTCGCTCAAGGAGCGATTGCTCAAAATGAATCGAATGTCGCGCTCAAGCGCCGGGACATAGAGCTTGTAGAGGTACGAGCGCAGCCCATCTTTCTCGGTGCTGTGGAGCGCCTTGGCGTAATATGCGCGGCGCTTTTCGAGCGTGTCGGCGAGCGCCTGGAAGAACTCGGAGCCATCGAGTGAGCGCACGCCGACCTTTTTGAATGCGTAATACGGCTTGTCGGCAATAGCCCCGTCCTCATCGCGCTCGTACACCAAATGGTCGGAATCGAAGCGCTCAAGCAGCGTTTCAGCAAGATCGTTGCGGAAGACCCAGCGAATGAGATGGGCCTTGTCTTCGAAGTGGTAGTAAAAGGTTTTGCGGTTTTTGCCCGATGCGGCAACGATGTCGGAAACCGAGATTCTTTCAATGGGGAGCTTCTCGGCGAGGCTCACGAACGATTCGCCCATAAGCTCCATGGTGTCGGAAGATGCCATAACGCTCCTTACATTACGAGTGATTTGGGACAGTTTTGCGAGTGCGTGGTGAAAACAAGCACGTGTTTGGGAATGGCGCCTTGCGAAAAACTATCCATATTTTAGCATCAGAGTCCGACACAAGCATCGATATGTCCTACTAGTTTTATAAGTAAAACATGCTCATTTCACTTGTAAGAATGCCATTTTGCCTTGTTTTACCTGTTAAAACATATGCCAATCCTATATATCGAACCACAAAGCTACAGAATTAGTTATATGTCCCGCAAAACGGCCTAATTTTACCCAGAATTTAGGAACTGACCATGCTCGAACGGACAGGAACGGCGTATTCTGCCGATATCGAAACCTGCGCCTTGTAGCGAAGGGGACAGGTTGGTCGAAAAGTCGACTCTTAACTAGGAGGAAGCAATGGATTTCGCTTTGACCGATGAGCAAGAGCTGCTGCTCGAAAGCGTGCGCGAGTTCTGCGATCGCTACTTCACCGACGACGTCGTGAAGGAAATGTACGAGAACGGCGGCATGCCCGACGAGATCGCCGAGGCATATCGCGACGCTGGCTTTGGCCTGATGGGTATTCCTGAGGAGTACGGCGGAATCCCGGCTGACAAAGTCACGTTGGGCCTGATGATCGAGGAGCTTTACCACAGCGCTGGCTGCATGCACATCCTCTATCAGAACTCCCTGTCCATGTTCGACATCATGGAGTTCGGCACCGAAGAACAGAAGCAGCAGGCCGTTGACCACTACATGGAGACCGGCTGGCCTATCGCTTCTCTGTCCATCTCCGAGCCGGGCGCTGGCTCCGACAATGGGTCCATGACCTGCGTCGCTAAGAAGCAGGCCGACGGCACCTACAAGCTTTCCGGCCAGAAGACCTGGGTCACCATGGGCGAGAAGCTCCCGTACACCATCGTCGTCGCCAAGGACGAGGATCCCAGCCGCGATAACCGCAACATGTCCCTTTGGTACATCCCCATGGACACCCCGGGCGTTTCCACCGCTTCGCTGCACAAGATCGGCCAGCAGTGCATCCCGTTCTGCGAGGTCTACTTCGATGACGTCGTCGTTACCGAAGAGCAGCGCATGGGCAAGCCGGGCGAGGGCTTCATGATGCTCATGAAGAACTTCGAGGTCGAGCGCTCCTTCATCGTCGCCGAGCAGGTTGGTCTGGCTCAGGCTGCTCTCGAGGACGCTGCCAAGTACGCCAACCAGCGCATCGCCTTCGGCAAGCCGATCACCAAGCTGCAGATGATCCAAGAGAAGCTCTGCGACATGGAGATCAAGGTTCAGAACACCCGCAACATGCTCTACAAGACCCTGTGGAAGCTCGACAACGGCGAATCGGTTCAGCTCGACTCCGCGATGCTGAAGCGCTACGGCTGCTCCGAGTGCTTCCAGGTCGCCGACATGGCGCTCTCCATCTACGCCGGTTTGGGTTATACTACTGAAGTCCGCATTGGCCGCATCTGGGCCGACCTGCGCGGCAACATGTTTGGCGGTGGCACCCACGAAGTCATGGCCTACATCGCCGGCCGTCAGGTTGCCAAGAAGTACGCCAATTAGTAAGTCACGCATAAGACAGTCTGTTAAGAAACGTATCCGAGAAGGGAAAGGTACAAGATGAAAATCGTTGTTTCTTTCAAGGTCGTTCCTGACGATCAGGACATCCAGGTGTCCGGCGACGGTAGCCTCGACTACGCCAAGGCTCACCAGATCGTCTCGACCTACGACTTGAACGCGATGGAAGCCGCCGCTCAGCTGGCTGCTGCCAACGAAGGTTCCGAAGTCGTGGGCATCACGGTCGGCGGTAAAAAAATCGACGACTCCAAGACCAAGAAGAACGTGCTTGCTCGCGGCATTGATCAGCTCTACATGACCGCTGACGACGCCTGCGCCGACCTCGACGCTGGCGCTACCGCTGCGGCTCTCGCCGAGCTCGTTGCCAAGGTGGGCGAATATGACCTCATCATCTGCGGCGACGGCTCTGCTGACAACTACGCTCAGCAGGTTGACGTGCAGCTGGCCGCTAAGCTCGGTCTGCCCGTCGTCAATGGTGCTACCAAGATTGAAGCTGGCGACGGCGTTGTGACCGTTGTCCGCACCCTCGAAGACGTCGTCGAGACCGTTGAGGTCCCGCTGCCTGCCGTTGTTTCGGTTGCTCCCGACGTCGCTCTGCCCCGCATCCCGGGCATGAAAGACATTCTGGCCGCCGGCAAGAAGCCGATGAACGTCTCCGCTGCTGAGGGCGCTTTCGCCAACAGCATTGAAGTCGTCGACTGCAAGGCTCCCAAGCAGGCCGACCGCAAGCTCGAGATCATCGACGCCGCCGACGATGGCGCCATCGAGAAGTTCGCTGCCGCTATCAAGGCTGCTCTGTAGTTCGCGGAATTAGGAAAGGATCGAAAACAATGAAAGCATTTGTTCTCGCTGAGCATTCCGACGCCGCCCAGGAGCTCTGCGCTGGCGCTCGCACGATGGCCGATGAGGTCGTCCTGGTTGCTATCGCCGACATGGAGGTTCCTGCCGCCGTCGCCGATAAAGTCCTGCACGTTGCCCTTCCCGAAGGCGCTGTCGTTGACGACGCTGCCGACACCGTGATTGCCGCGTTTGACGCTGAGCAGCCCGGCGTTGTGCTCGTTGAGCCGACCCGCCACATGAAGGTCGTTGCTGGCAAGGTCGCCGCTCATGCTGGCGCCTCCATCATCCCTGATGTCATCGAGTTCGACGGCGACGTCGCCGTCGACATGTACTTCGGCGGCGTGGGCATGAAGAAGCAGAAGGCCACCGGCGTTGCCTTCTACGGCGTTGGCGCTGGCGTTTTCGCTGAGGCTGCCGCTTCTGGCGCCAATGCGACCGAGGAACTCGCTTGGGTTGCTCCTGCCAAGGCCATCAAGCTCGTCTCTTCTGTGCCCGTCGAGAAGTCTGGCGTTGACCTGAACAAGGCTGACGTTGTCGTTGCCGCTGGTCGTGGCTTCGGCGCTGAGGAAGACCTCCAGATGGCTCGCGACCTCTGCGACAAGATCGGCGGCGGCCTCGGCTGCTCCCGTCCTCTCACCGAGGGTGTCAACTGGCTTCCCACCGAGGTCTACGTTGGCGTTTCCGGCCTCATGCTCAGCCCCAAGGTTTACATCGCAGCTGGCATCTCCGGCCAGATGCAGCACATGGTCGGCTGCAACCGCGCGACCACGCTGTTTGCGATCAACAAGGACAAGAACGCTCCTGTCTTCAAGCAGTGCGACTACGGTCTGGTTGGCGACATCAAGACTGTCCTGCCCGCGCTTGTCGCTGCGCTCTAAGTCGAATTCGACTTCGTAAACCGGCGTAGGCGTTTCCTGCGCCGGTTTTTCTTATCGCTTTCAAGGAAAGGAAGAGTCAATGGCAGACTTCGACGCAATCGTCGTCGGCTCTGGCTGCGCTGGCTCCGTTGCCGCATATGAGATTGCCAAGGCCGGCAAGTCGGTCCTGGTCGTTGAGCGCGGCAATTTCGCTGGTGCCAAGAACATGACGGGCGGCCGTATCTACGGCCACTGCCTGCGCGCCGTGTTCCCCGACAACTTCGACGAGATTCCGTTCGAGCGCAAGGTTTCGCACGAGCGCATCTCGCTGATGTCCCCCAACTCCAACTTCACCATCGATTTCACCTCCGAGGACCTTCTCAAGGACGGCCAGGAATCTTACACCGTGCTTCGTGCGCCCTTCGACCAGTGGCTTGCCGAGCAGGCCGAGAACGCTGGCGCAGAGTACATTTGCGGCATCGCCGTTGAGAAGCTCATTAAGGATGAGAACGGCAAGGTTATCGGCATTTTCGCTGGCGAAGACGAAATCACCGCTGACGTCGTCGTGCTGTGCGACGGCGCGAACTCGCTTCTGGTCGAGCAGGCCGTGGGCGCTAAGCGTCCCCCGGCGTCCCAGATGGCCGTTGGCGTCAAGGAAGTCTTCGAGCTTCCCGAAGAGGAAATCGACAAGCGCTTCCAGTGCGCACCCGGCGAAGGCACTGCATGGCTGTTTGCTGGCGACGCCACTCATGGCTCCTTCGGCGGCGGCATCATCTACACCAACAAAGACTCCATTTCTGTTGGCATCGTTGCTGGCGTTGAGGCTACGGCCAAGGGCAACGTCCCCGTGTACCAGATGCTCGAGGACTTCAAGAATCGTCCCGAGATTGCTCCTGTGCTCAAGGGCGCCAAGCTCGTCGAGCACTCCGGCCACCTCGTTCCCGAGGGTGGTATCACCACGATGCCCGAGCTCACTGCCGATGGCGTCATGATTGCTGGCGACAACGCCACCATGTGCGTCAACCTCGGCTACACCGTGCGCGGCATGGACTACGCCGTGGCTTCCGGCCAGATGGCTGGCCAGGCTGCTGTCAAGGCGCTCGACGCGGGCGACACCTCCAAGGCTGGCCTGAAGTGCTATGTCGACGCTCTCGAGAATTCCTTCGTCATGAAGGACATGCGTCAGTTCAAGAACGTTCCTAACTTCATGGAGCACTTCGACCGCATGTTCTGCGGCTACCCCGAGATGATTCGCGACATGATGAACACGATGTTCGTCGTCGACGGCAGCCCGGTTCAGCCCATGAAGAAGTCCATGATGCCCATCGTTAAGGGTGTCGGTTTCATGAACCTGTTCAAAGACGTTAAGGGAGCGATGAAGGCACTATGAGTGATATCAAATTCACGGTGAACGTCGATGAGTACCTGTCTCTGAACAAGTACGAAGTCGATGAGTCCAATGCACATATCGAGCTCGTTGATGATCCTTCTGACGAAGAGTTCGACAAGCTCATCCTGGTTTGCCCCGCTGCGCTGTACAAGCGCGACGAGGATGGCAAGAAGTCTTTCGACTATGCCGGCTGCCTGGAATGCGGCACCTGCCGCTTCGCTTGTGGCGACACCATCATCAAGAAGTGGGAAAACCCGCAGCCTACCATGGGCGTGGAGTACCGCTTCGGCTAAGCCAAGCGCGATATATCGCATAAAAAGAAAGGAGCCTTCGGGCTCCTTTCTTTTTCTATATGTCCCAGACGCATCACGGTTTGGGCCTTTGCTGCTCTTTCGGCTCTGCATGGCGTTGGGCCACGGCTCGCTGCCGCTTCGCCCTTCGGGCTACGCTATGCGATCGCCTGGCTTCGCTTAGCTTTTAAATAAGGGCAAGTATGAGCTCGGACGACCCTAAGCGAACCCAACGCCATGCAGAGTCGCCGCGTGATTGTTTTGCGAGAGGGAAAAATCGGACTTCTGTTCGCCGCTCCCTCGGCTTGCTCGAGACCGTCTGAGCTCACCCTGCTCTTCTTCTAAAAACTACGCGAAGCCAGGCGAGCGCATAGTGAGCGAAGCGAACGGTAGCGAGCCGTGGTCGTAAGCAAGCCGAGGGAGCGGCGAACAGAAGTCTCGAATCAGGCTATTTCGCGAGTAAAACCTCAACGGCGGCGAGCTTTACGCAGCACACAAATACTTCCATGGCCTGCTGGAGCTCGGAAAGTGGCGGCAGGGTAGGGGCGATGCGAATATTCGTGTCGCGTGGGTCTTGCTTGTAGGGCCACGTTGCGCCGGCGCCCGTCATAGTAACGCCTGCTTTTTTGGCGAGCTCTACCGTACGTTTTGCGGTTCCCTCCAATCCATCGAAGCTGACGAAGTATCCGCCCACGGGGTTCGTCCACGTTGCGACGCCTTCGTTCCCCAGTCCTTCTTCAAGCATACGCGCCACTAATTCGAATTTTGGGCGAATGATGGCGGCGTGCTTTTTCATGAGGGCATCAACGCCCGCGGCGTTTTTCAGGAAGCGCACGTGGCGCAGCTGGTTCATTTTGTCGTAGCCCACCGTTTGCACGCCCACGCGAGCTTTAATTTCCGCGATATTCTCGGCCGATGCGGCAACGGCGGCGATGCCGGCGCCCGGAAGCGTGACTTTCGACGTGCTGGCGAATTTGAAATAGCGGTTCGGGTTGCCGGCCGCCTCGCACGCAGCGGCGATATCGGCGACATGTTCGCGCTCGTCGTCGTAGAGATGATGCACGCAATACGCGTTGTCCCAGAAAATGCGGAAGTCGCTCGCGGCGCAGGGCATTTCCGCAAGGCGATGAACCGTTTCGTCAGAATACGTGATGCCGGTGGGGTTGGCGTATTGAGGCACGCACCATATGCCCTTGATGGAATCGTCTTCGGCGACAAGTCGCTCGATTTCGTCCATGTCGGGACCATTTTCGTTCATCGAGATGGGAATCATTTCAATGCCGTAGCTTTCGGTAATGCCGAAGTGGCGATCGTAGCCAGGCACGGGGCAGAGCCACTTTACTTCCGGAAGCTTGCACCAAGGCGTATTGCCCAAATAGCCGTGCGTGTATCCAGCGGTTACCAGGTCGAACATGATGTTGAGGCTCGAATTGCCGAACACGCATACATTGGCAGGGTTGTGCTCCATGACTTCACCCATCAAGCGCTTTGCTTCCGCGATGCCGTCCATGACGCCGTAGTTGCGGCAATCGGTGCCATCTTCAGCAATTAAATCGGTCGAAGAGGTGAGCTCATCGAGCATGGGCAAGCTCAATGCCAGCTGGTCGCATCCGGGCTTTCCACGTGCCATATTCAAAGAAAGCCCCTTCGCGCAGTGGCTCGCGTATTCAGTTTCGAGGGCCGCTTTCAGCGTTTCGAGCTCGCTGGTGGACATATCGACGTATGACATATATATGTCACGCTCCTTATGTGGGTTCATGCCGTTTGCGCGACCACTTTACCAAAATAAAGCGCTCCTGATTACGTATCGCGGCATATACCGTATAATCGGCAGGTATTTTCGTACTTTGCGGCACGTGCCGCTCTAGAAGGGGGTATCGATGTCATCAGGCGACATCCAGGTCATTCTTGCGATGGCCCTATACTTCATCGTCGTGCTTTCGGTGGGCTTTTTCTATCTAAGGCGCTCGAATTCATCGTCCGAGAACTATTTCCTTGGCGGCCGAGGCTTGGGCCCCTGGCTCACAGCGCTTTCGGCCGAGGCATCCGACATGTCGGGCTGGCTGCTCATGGGTTTGCCGGGCGTTGCCTATTTCACGGGCGCTTCCGATGCCATGTGGACTGCAATCGGCCTCGCCATTGGCACGTATCTGAATTGGAAGTTCGTGGCGCGCCGCCTGCGCAAGTATTCCGAGGTTGCCGGCAACGCCATCACTTTGCCCGATTTTTTCAGCAACCGCTTCCATGATGATCGCCGCATTCTCATGAGCGTCGCGGCCGTCATCATTCTGCTGTTCTTCTGCATCTATTGCGGCAGCTGCTTTGTAACGTGCGGCAAGCTTTTCTCCACGCTGTTCGGGCTCGACTACACCACCATGATGATTCTGGGCGCCCTCGTCGTGTTCGTGTACACCTTCGTGGGCGGATACCTCTCGGTATGCACGACCGACCTTATTCAGGGTTCTATCATGATTTGCGCGCTCGTGGTGGTTTTCGTGGGCAGCGTCGGCATGGCGGGCGGCGTGGAAAACACCGTCGCGTTTTTGCGAGACATCCCGGGCTTCCTTTCGGCCACTATGACGGCGCAACCCGTAATGGGCGCCGATGGCCTGCAGGTTGTTGAAAACGGCGTGCCTCTGTTTGGCGAAGCGGCGGTATACGGAGCCGGCGCAGTGACGATTGTCGGATGCCTCGCGTGGGGCTTGGGCTATTTCGGCATGCCGCAGGTGCTCGTGCGCTTCATGAGCGCGCGTCATTCCGATGACATCAAGAAGAGCCGCATCATCGCTACGGTTTGGGTCGTGGTGTCGCTTGCGAGCGCCGTGTGCATCGGCCTTGTGGGCCGCGCAGCGCTGCCTACAGAATTCCTTACCGCATCTGCCGCAGAATCGATTTTCGTCGTGCTTGCGCAAATCATGCTGCCTTCATTTGTGTGCGGCCTTGTGGTTTCGGGCATTTTCGCGGCAACGATGTCGTCTTCGTCGAGCTATTTGCTCATTGCCGGATCGGCTATATCGCAGAACCTTTATAAGGGCCTCATCAATCGAAAAGCGACCGATGCTCAGGCGATGTTCGTCTCGCGCGTGGCGCTTACGGTCATCCTTATCTTCGGAATCATTATCGCGCTCGACCAGAACTCTTCGATCTTCCAAGTCGTTTCATACGCATGGGCCGGTTTCGGCGCGAGCTTCGGCCCCCTTATGCTTCTATCGCTGTATTGGCGTCGCGCGAATTGGCAGGGTGCTCTTGCAGGCATGCTTACGGGTGCAGTAACTGTAATTGTGTGGAACCTTTGGGTGAAGCCTCTCGGCGGTATCTTTGGTATCTATGAGCTTTTGCCCGGATTTATTTTCGCGCTTATCGCCATCGTGGTGGTTTCGAAGCTCACGGCTGAGCCCTCTAAAGAAGTTCTTGATGAGTTCGATCACTATATGGAGGCGGACGTTTAGGGCGTAAAAACGCGAAACAGAGCTTTGCCGAAAGGGAAGGGGCGCTTGGGAAAGCGCCCCTTTTTTTCGCGTCTTGGAGAAAAAAATTGCCCAAAAATTTTTTTGGAAAGATTTTTGGGCAATTTGGCAATTTCGGGCGATATGAGCGAAATACGTCGAGAAAAAAGACCAGTTCAAAGCGGTCTTATGATGGAAATGTGTATGGATACGCCCGGCACCGTGTAAACGTTTGACACGACTAGGGGGTCACGGTAATATAACCACGCTCTTGCAGAGAGGAAAGAAAAACCGCCCTGCAAAAGCCGCAGCTTGATAAGTACACATAACGTATCCGAGCACTTTGCGAACTGGGCGTGTGCCCGAGTGGTTAAAGGGGACGGGCTGTAAACCCGTTAGCTCTGCTTACCTAGGTTCGAATCCTAGCGCGCCCACCAGTTTTGCCCGTGTAGCTCAGACGGTAGAGCACTTCGTTGGTAACGAAGAGGTCACCGGTTCAAGTCCGGTCGCGGGCTCCATCTTAGCTTATATTCACGATGGAGCTGATTCAATGAGAAAAAGCCAAGCGATTTTCGCAGTCGTGATTATATGGCGGTGTAGCTCAGTTGGTTAGAGCACACGGTTCATACCCGTGGCGTCACTGGTTCGAATCCAGTCACCGCTACCATTTGTAACGAACACGCGTCCTTTTGGGCGCGTGTCTTAATATGAAGTAAAAGAGGCCGAAAGGCCCCCACAGAGGAGGAATAATGGCTAAGGAGAAGTTCGAGCGCAGCAAGCCGCATGTGAACATTGGTACCATTGGTCACGTTGACCATGGCAAAACCACTTTGACGGCTGCTATCTCCAAGACGCTGTCCATGAACGACGGCTCTCACGGTACCGCAAACGCTGACTTCACTGCCTTCGACATGATCGACAAGGCTCCTGAAGAGCGTGAGCGCGGCATCACCATTTCTATTGCCCACATCGAGTATCAGACCGACGCTCGTCACTACGCTCATGTTGACTGCCCCGGCCACGCCGACTACGTCAAGAACATGATCACCGGTGCTGCCCAGATGGACGGCGCTATTCTGGTTATCGCTGCTACCGACGGCCCCATGGCTCAGACTCGCGAGCACATCCTGCTCGCCCGTCAGGTTGGCGTTCCCTACATCGTTGTCTTCCTGAACAAGTGCGATATGGTCGACGACGAAGAGCTCATCGAGCTCGTTGAGATGGAAACCCGTGAGCTCCTCACCGAGTACGGTTTCCCCGGAGACGACACCCCGATCATCCGTGGTTCTGCTCTGAAGGCCCTCGAGGGCGACGCCAAGTGGCAGGAGAAGATTTGGGAGCTCATGGATGCTGTTGACTCCTACATCCCGACCCCCGAGCGCGACGTCGACAAGCCGTTCCTGATGGCTGTCGAGGACACCATGACCATCACCGGCCGTGGCACCGTTGCTACTGGTCGTGTTGAGCGTGGCGTTCTGCATGTCAACGACCCGCTGGAGATCGTCGGCATCAAAGAGACCTCCAACACGGTCTGCACCGGCATCGAGATGTTCCGCAAGCTGCTCGACGAGGCTCAGGCTGGCGACAACATCGGCTGCCTGCTCCGTGGCGTCAAGCGCGAGGACATCGTCCGTGGCCAGGTTCTCTGCAAGCCCGGCTCGGTTACCCCGCACTCTGAGTTCGTGGGTCAGGTCTACATCCTTACCAAGGATGAAGGTGGCCGTCACACCCCGTTCTTCGATGGCTATCGTCCTCAGTTCTACTTCCGCACCACCGACGTTACCGGTGTTGCCCACCTGCCCGAGGGCGTCGAGATGGTTATGCCTGGCGACAACGTTGAGATCACTGGTGACCTCATCCACCCGATCGCCATGGAGGAAGGCCTCCGCTTCGCTATCCGCGAGGGTGGCCGCACCGTTGGCTCCGGCCGTGTGACCAAGATCATCAAATAACTCTTTTAAGAGCCATTTGATTACTGGTTAGTTTGTGAGTGGAGCTCGAGCAATCGAGCTCCACTTCTTCAGCTGAGTGCTTTGTTATATGTGTACAGATTCAAACTGAATTTCGATTTTTCTTAAAGGAGAGTTCATGCGTACGTTGGTCACCCTGGCCTGCACCGAGTGCAAGCGCCGCAACTACACGACCAAAAAGAACAAGCAGAATAATCCGGATCGACTCGAGATGAAGAAATATTGCAAGTGGTGCAAAAAGCATACCCTGCATAAGGAAACTCGATAAGATAGGGAACACAGGCCAGTAGCTCCAAGTGGTAGAGCGGCGGTCTCCAAAACCGCATGTTGTGGGTTCGAGTCCTACCTGGCCTGCCAGCTTGTTCAAGCAGCTTAAGTACGTAAGCTGCTTGTTTTGGTGTTTGGGGAAATTTAATTTCCAAGGATGATTCGGCGGTTTCTTCCCAAAGAAGCCGTATGAGAGAAAAAGAGACTATGGCGAAAAAGTCTAAAACGCAGAGGGCGAAAGCTTCCGCAGCGCGTCAAGCGCGCAAAGCGCAAGCTGCCGAGCTCGAAGCCAAAGGCGTCTCCGCTGAAGAGATTGAGGCCCAGAAAAAGGCCGAAGCTGCTAAGCAGGAGAAGAAGGCCGTCGAGAAGGCGAAGCCCAAAAAGCAGCGCTTTAAGTTCCTCAAAGAGGTTCGCTCTGAGCTTAAACGCGTTACGTGGCCCACGCGAAACGAAGTCCTTCGTTGGACGGGTGTTGTCGTGGGTGCTTTGCTGTTCTTCGGTATCTTTGTCGCCGTGCTCGATAACCTCATTGTTACGCCGATCGTCGTAGGCATCTCGAGCATTGGAGCAGGTGTCTAGTATGGCAAGAAAATGGTATGTCCTTCACACCTATTCCGGTTACGAGAATAAAGTGAAGACGAATCTCGAAAGTCGCATCGAAACGATGGGCCTCGAGAACAATGTATTCGGGATTGAGATTCCCACCGAGACGGTTACCGAAATCAAAGAAGGCGGCCGTCGCGTTGAGAGCGAAAAGAAAGTATTCCCGGGCTACGTTTTGGTTCGCATGGATCTTGACGATCGCAGCTGGGCTGCGGTTCGCAATACCCCAGGCGTTACCGGGTTCGTGGGAAGCCTCGGCAAACCCGAACCGTTGACTCGTGAAGAGTTCAACAAAATCATGAAACGCTCGTCTGTTGTTGCTCCCAAGAAGACCGTGTCGTCTTCTCTGGAAGTTGGGCAGGTTGTCAAAGTTACGAGCGGTCCTTTTGCCGAGTTTGATGGCACGATTTCTGAAGTCATGCCTGAGGCTGGCAAAGTCAAGGTCATGGTATCCATGTTTGGCCGCGAAACTCCTGTCGAGCTTACGTTCGAC
>NZ_CDRRGL010000039.1:0-15917 GCF_977041755.1 Slackia sp. | reverse complement strand
CGGAAGTGGCGATGCCCCGTGAACACCATGGCGATGCCGTGCTCGTCGCACGCCTCGATGCTCTCCTCGTCGCGGATGGAGCCGCCGGGCTGGATGATGGCGGTAACGCCAAAGCTTGCCAGCGCATCGATGTTGTCGCGGAACGGGAAGAAGGCGTCGGACGCGGCAACCAGATTCTTCGGCTCAAGGCCCATGCGCTCGCACGCCTCAAGCGCGCGCTCGCCGGCCAAGCGACCCGAGTCGACGCGGTTCGGCTGGCCAGGGCCCATGCCAATGCCCGCATGGTTCTTGGAGATGAGGATGGCGTTGGACTTCACGCCCTTGCACACCTTCCACGCGAACAGCAGCTCATCCATTTCCTCGTCGGTGGGCTTGCGCTTGGTAGGAACGGTGAATTCATCAGGCGTTTCGGTCACAGCGTCAGCAGTTTGAGCCAAAATGCCGCCGTCGACCGAGCGGTACTCAACGCGAACCGGTGCGTCCACGCCGCCGGTACGCAGGACGCGCAGGTTCTTCTTCGCCTGCAGAAGCTCGAGCGCGGCGGGCTCGAAGCTCGGGGCAATGATGACCTCGACGAACTGCTTGTTCGCGTTCATGTGCTCGATCATCTCGAGCGAAACCTCGACGTTTGCCGCAATAATGCCGCCAAAAGCGCTCTTCGGGTCGCACGCGAACGCCTTGTCGTAAGCCTCGGCGACCGTGGCGGCCGTAGCCGAACCGCAGGGATTCTGATGCTTCAGAATAACCACGGCAGGCTCGTCGAACTCGCGAGCAAGCGTCCAGCACGCATCGGTATCGAGAATATTGTTGTAGGAAAGTTCCTTGCCGTTGAGCTGTTCGGCATTCACAAGGCTATGTGCGTCGGCATTGGGCAGGCGATAGAACGCAGCGCTCTGATGCGGGTTTTCGCCATAGCGCAGGTCCTGCTGCTTCTCGAGGTGAAGGTCGATGACCTCGGGCGTTTTCTCGCTGAAATCGGCCTTGCCATTGAGCTGCTCGTCCATCCAAGCGGCAATCGCACCATCGTAGGCGTTCGTGGTTTCGAACACCTTCAGCGCGAGCTTCGCACGCGTCTCGCGCGTGGTGGCGCCGTCGTTGGCGCGCATTTCCTCAAGAATGGCATCGTAGGTGGAAGGCTCGGTGACCACGGCGACGCTCTCGAAATTCTTCGCGGCGCTGCGCAGCATCGACGGGCCTCCAATGTCGATGTTCTCGATGCAGGTGCCGAAATCGGCGCCCGAGGCAACCGTCTTTTCGAAGGCATACAGGTTCACGACCACCATGTCGATCATCTTGATGCCGTGCTCTTCGGCTTCGGCCATGTGCTTGGCATTGTCGCGCTTCGCGAGCAGGCCGCCGTGCACCATGGGGTGCAGCGTCTTCACGCGGCCGTCCATCATTTCAGGGAAATTCGTCACCGCATCGATGGGCGTCACATCAACGCCCGCTTCGGCAATCACCTTCGCGGTGCCGCCGGTCGAAATAATCTCAGCTCCGAATTCCTCGTGCAAAGCGCGCGCGAACTCAACCACGCCCGTTTTGTCGGTCACAGAAACCAGAACGCGTTTAACCTGGGGGTTAGTCACGTTTCCTCCTCCGTTTTCCTTCCGTTGACTTTTGTTTACCTTATCAGCCGAATCGCCCGCAAGTCGCGACATCGACGCAAGCGGGCGAAAAAGACATGCATCGGGAGCGCCACATCATGCGGCGAAGCCGAAATGCGCGCTATCGACCCAAATTCGAATCGTGCTTCGCGCGCGCGGCTTCCGAATAATTCTGCTTATATCGCTCGTCGACAAGCTCGGCAACAATGGCGATAGCAAGCTCGGCGGGCGTTTTGGCGCCAAACTTCAAACCAATGGGGCGCTTGATGCGCTCCCACCCTTCTTCGGTACCGCCCTTTGATAACACCAGGTCATGTACGGTATCGTTTTTACCCTTGCACCCCATCATGCCTGTATAGTGCAAATTGTTCCTGATAGACCACACGCACGCCTCGGGATCGAACATATGCCCGCGCGTAAGCACGCATGCATAATCGGCAGGGTTCGCGGCGATGTTTGAAAGCTCATCGAAGTTGCCGCCGCCGAGCAGCACGCGACGAGCATTCGGGAAACGCTCTTCCGAAATGTATGCAGGGTCGTAGTCGACCGCCACGACATCGAAGCCCACATGGTGCGCAAGCGCGGCAACTTCTGCCGACGCGTCGGAAGCGCCCAAAAGCCACACGCGCACCTTGTCGAACAGCGGAACGGCGAGCCATGTAAGGCCATCGAACTGCTCTGTATGCATGGCGGGACCACGCGTGGCGTCTTTCATTTGGAAAATATCGCGCGGGGAATACTCGCGACCGCACACGATTTCCTTTGCGTCGTTGCAGAAGAACACAAACGAATCACCGCAGCCCGAACCCACGTCGCCATACTTCTTCGTGACTTCGTTGTCGACGTTTTCGCAGGCAGCGGACGCGTCGTACACGTATTTGAAGCCAATCCAGGCAAGGTCGCCTTCATCGATCGCCTTGGCCGCGCGTTCGAACACGCACGCATCGGCAGGCGTGAGGCCAGCCGAGATTTCCGCGAGCGCTGCAGGCGTCACATGCGCGCGGCCCTCGAGCGCCTTAGCCGTGAAACACGGAAAGTCGTCAAAAGAAAGCTCAGCCGGCCTGCCTGCAGCAACATCCGCCGCGAGCGAGCGCAGAAATTCTGCCGTTACCATACGCACCACAAACCTCTCATTAAAACGCCACCACCTACCCCGCATCGTATTCCGCCCGCAAATGAAACGCGACAAGCGACGGCGTGCGGTTCAGAAAGCACCAATACCAGGAAGGGCGAGGCGGCAAACCCCACCTCGCCCTCACGTATCGAGTTATTTGATGTGCACGCGGCCCGATTCTTCGTCGACCGACACGCGGCCTTCGGCAATCAGCTGCACGGCCTGCGGGTACAGCACGTGTTCGACCTCGTGGATCTTCGCCTCGAGCGCCTCGAGCGTGTCGTCTTCCGCAACCTCTACCGCGCGCTGCGCAACGATGGGGCCCTTGTCGTAATCTTCATTGGCGAAATGCACGGTCACACCCGTCACCTTCACGCCCGCCTCGAAAGCATCGCGAATAGCATGCGCGCCCTTGAACGAAGGCAGCAGCGCGGGGTGCAAATTCAGCACGCGATTCGGAAAAGCACGCAGCATAACCGGGGTCACCTTGCGCATGTAACCAGCCATAACGATGTACTCAGCACCAGCTGCCTGCAGCGCCTCGACAATTTGGGCGTCGGCGGCTTCCGCATCGGCATACAGCGTTTTGTTCATAACGAGCACCGGAATACCCGCAGCCTGCGCGCGTTCGATTCCGTACGCATCGGGGCGCGAAGAAACCACCTGAACGATTTCCGCATTCAGCGCGCCTGCGGCGATATCGCCAATGAGCGCCTGTAGGTTCGTGCCCGAACCGGAAAGCAAAACGCCGATTTTCAAAGGTTGAGTCATATTCAAATCCTTTCCAGGTGCAAATAAAAGCCGCGCTGCTTGGCGCCCGCAACGTTTCGCCCCTGCCGCGCTCGAACGGGCTTGCGTGAGACCACCTGCGCTCATGCTTGCTCTTCTTTTCAAAATGAAGCGCAATCAGGCGAGCACATGGCGAAACCCCGAGAAGGAGAAGCGGTAGCCGCGCGAGGTTTCGGAGAAACCCCGAACGGCCAGGCGCGAACAACAGCCCGCCGTGGTTCGAGCGGCCCCTTCCGGGCACCTCGTCGGACCGGGCAACGGGACGAAAACAGAAAGCGGGCCAGGCTTTTCCCGACCCGCTCCTTTGCTTTATTCGGCGTAGCGAACCACGCCAGCGCCTTCGACGATCTTGCCGATAACGACCGGCTCTTCGCCCGACTTCGCCAGCTCATCCATCACAGCGTCGACGCGCGCCGCATCAACGATGAGCACCATGCCGATGCCCATGTTGAAGGTCTTGAGCGCCTGCTCCTCGGTAAGACCGGCGGCCTCAATGCCCATCTTGATGATGGCGGGAACTTCCCATGCATCTTTATTGACCAGGGCGTCCATGGTTTCAGGAAGCGCGCGGTTGAGGTTTTCGGTAATGCCGCCGCCCGTGATGTGCGCCAGGGCATGCACGTCGCCCGGCAGATTGCGCAGGCAATTGAGCACGGGCTTCACGTAAATACGGGTGGGTGCGATAAGGGCATCGCCAAGCGTTTCGCCATTGAGTTCGGCCACGGGGGTCGCGAGCTCTTCGGCGGTTTTGCCCTCAACGAGCACCTTGCGCACGAGCGAATAGCCGTTGGAATGGAAGCCGCTCGAACGCAGGCCCACGAGCACGTCGCCTTCCACAACGCCGTCGGGGCCGATCATCTTCGGGCGATCGACAACGCCCACGGTGAAGCCCGACAGGTCGTAATCGTCGGGATCCATAACGCCGGGGTGCTCGGCCATTTCGCCGCCGATAAGCGCGCAACCCGCCTGACGGCAGCCTTCCGCGATGCCGCCCACAACCTTGGCGACATGTTCCTTCTTCAGCTTGCCAATGGCGATATAGTCCAGGAAGAACAGGGGCTCGGCGCCGCACGCCAGAATATCGTTCACGCACATGGCGACCAGGTCGAGACCCACGGTGTCATGCTTGCCGATGAGCTGGGCGACCTTGAGCTTCGTGCCCACGCCGTCGGTGCCCGAAACCATAAGCGGCTCTTCCATGCCCTTGAATGCCGCCGCAGAGAACAAGCCGCCGAAGCCTCCGATATCGCCCACGACCTCGGGACGATACGTGGAATGCACGGCGTCTTTAATGGCGTCGACCGCAGCCGCGCCCTCTTCGATATCGACGCCCGCGTCGGCGTAAGTGATTTCTGCCATGGGTAAGACTCCTGTCTATTCATTGACGGGCGAAGGGGCAATCCCCTTTCCCATTTTCAACCTCATGCAATGTCTCTTGCATCTGAAATAAAAGCGGGACAAAGGGAAGGCCCCTTGCCCCATCGAAAACCGGAAGCGCCCGCACCTTAAGAGGAGCACGGGCGCAACAGGTTAGCTCTTCTTCAAAAACGCGTTCTTCGTGATGGAATCGGGCAGCGCAACGGGATATTCGCCCGTGAAGCAGGCCTCGCAGAACGTTTTGCTGTGCGCATCGCCCACAGCTTCGCGCAGGCCATCGAGCGAGATGAACTCGAGCGAATCGCAACCGATGAACTCGCACATTTCCTCGTTGGTCATGTTTGCGGCGATGAGCTGGTCTTGGTTGGCGGTGTCGATGCCATAGAAGCACGGCCACATAACCTCGGGGCTCACGATGCGGAAATGGATTTCCGCCGCGCCGGCCGAACGAAGCATGTCGACGAGCTTCTTCGACGTGTTGCCGCGCACGATGGAGTCGTCGATGACGACCAGTCGCTTGCCCGCAATGACGCTCGGCAGCGGGTTGAGCTTGATGCGAATGCCCATTTGGCGCATTTCCTGCGTGGGCTGGATGAACGTGCGGCCGACGTAGCGGTTCTTCACGATGCCGTCGGTGAATTCGATGCCGCTCGCCTCAGAGTAGCCAAGCGCACCGGGCACACCCGAGTCGGGCACGCCGAGCACCAGGTCGGCCTCGACCGGAGCTTCACGCGCAAGGATGCGGCCCATTTTGCGACGGGCCTGGTAGACGCTTTGCCCATCGATAACCGAGTCGGGGCGTGCGAAATAGACATATTCGAAAATGCAGCCGCGCGGCTCTTGGGGTTCGATGGCCTGCAGCGTCGAGATGCCCGTGTCGTTGATGCGGATGATTTCGCCCGGGCGCACATCGCGCACGAATTCCGCGCCCACGATATCGAGGCCGCAGGTTTCGCTGGAAACGACCCAGCCGCGATCATCGGGCAGCTTGCCCAAGCACAGCGGACGAATGCCGTGCGGGTCGCGGAAGGCATAGAGCGCCGTGGGGCTTGCGAGCACCATGGCGTAAGCGCCGTCGATCATCTCCATGGCGGTTTTGATGCCCTCGGTAAGATGATGGGTTTCGCGCGTGTAATAGCCAATGACCTGGCACGCGACTTCCGAGTCGGTGTTGCTGCGGAATTCGACGCCCTTGCTAATAAGGTCGGCGCGGATGCGGTTCGTGTTCACAAGCGTGCCGTTGTGCGCAAGCGCGATGAGTACCTCGTCGATGGCCGACATGTGAGGCTGGGCGCTTGTCCAGTTGCCCATGCCGCCGCTCGTGGAATAGCGGCAATGGCCCACGGCCACTTCACCGCGCAACGCAGCGAGCGCGCTTTCGTTGAATACCTGGGTAACCAAGCCCAAGTCTTTCGTAACCGTTACGGTGTCGCCATCGCCCACCGCAATGCCGGCGCTTTCTTGGCCGCGATGCTGCAGGGCCTGCAAGCCAAAGCAGGTCAGCCTCGCGACATCGTCGGTGGTGGAGTACACTCCAAACACCGCGCACTCTTCTTCAAGCCGATCTGGCTTCTCGCCGGGAAAGATTGACGTTGCCACCCGGTATTCCCCCTTGTCGGAAAACGTTCGAACACGCTCGATGCTTGGCCAAAATTGGCCAGATACTCGCATGGTACCATCGCGCGCACGCCGTGGGGCGGAAAAGCACGTATACACAAACGAAACCAACGGGTGAGTGGTCGAGGGTCCAATCAATAGATACGCAAAAGGCGAGCCTGTTTTGAGACCAAGGCCCGCCTTTTCAATGAGGAGCTATTTCCAGTTACCTCCGGTTTTCAGTTGTGCGCGGTTCGAGACCTATTCCGCGTTCGCGGGCGTCGCCTGCTCGACGCAGCCACCACAAAGCACCGCACGCGTGTTCGCGTAGTCGTCGCCGCACGTGATGAGCGTGAACAGCTTCGTTACCGACGCCAAATCGACATCGGTCGGCGCGCTTACCGCGGAATCGTTGATGCGCGCCGTCATATACGAGCGCATGGCCGCTTCATCGGCGAAGTTCGGCTGCAAGATGTTCGTTTCCGTATTCTTCACAACATCGAGCGCATAGGTGCGGCATCGGTAGTTCTGCGTAGGCGTCAAAATATAGAACGTGCGCGCGGCATCAAACGTCGCCTGGTCAGTCATAGCCAGAATGTGCGCGAACATAGTTTCATCGTTCATGTTGTGGCCGTAGATGAAGCTGTTCGAATCGGAGAAATCGCCCGCGTTGTCGGCGGAAAGGAAAATGGTGCCCTTGTGCACCAGGCCACTTGTACTGCCCGTGAAGTCTTTCTGCAGGTATTCCTCGTCATTTTCGCCCTGCACGATAGGGTAGTCGATACTTGTGCCCGGCATGTACACCCATCCGACGACGTCTTCGTTCTGCTCGCGCAGCGCATCCCAGTTCACCGTCATATCGGCGAGCGCGGTTTCCTCTTTCGCCAAGCCCGATGTCGCGGAAATGTCATCGTAGACCTTCGTGCCGTGCCAATAGCCATAGCCAATAACGCCAAGCACGCCGAGCGAAACCGCAAGCACAATTGCGGCAATGATAAGAACGATCGTCCACACGCGGCTCTTTCCCGAACCGCCATGCTTGCCGCCGCGGCCGTGCTTGCCGCCGCCCATGTTCGAACCGTAATTGGCACGGGAGTAGTCGGCGGCGTTTTGCGTCGACGGCCGCGCCGAACCGCGAGCGTTGGCGGAATAGGGATTTGCGGCATGACGAGGTTGCGCAGGGCGCGCAGGAACGAACCCACCCTGCTGAGCGGGCCCCTGCGTCGAGTTCGCGCGATAGGGATTTTGCTTGTTCGTATTCATGCTGCCCACTATAGAAGAAAGGGCGCAGCAGCACAAAGGAACACCTGCCCAGTGCGCCTTTTTTTCACGAAGGCGGCACGCTGGGCATTCTGTTCAAAAAGCATGTCGAATGTGGCATACGAGCCCTGTTTCACAAGCGGTCAGGACACGTTGCGCCTAACCTTACACGCAAAACCCCAGGTCACAAAGTATGCGACCTGGGGTTTTCTTTCCGAACGTTCCACCAAGGGCGTTCGCGTGCCACATTCGGGGCCCATTTTGAACAAAAACGCGAGCGCAGCTACAGCCCCAAGCGCTTTTCGAGCTCGTCGTTGATGATCTTCAACGCCTTCACGCGCGCGTAGTATTTGTTCGTGGACTCAAGAATGCGCCACGGAGCATACGGCGTGCTCGTAAGGCGGAACATATCGTCGACGGCGGCGTCGTATTGCGGGTGCTTGTCGCGATTGCGCCAATCTTCCGGCGTGATTTTCCATTGCTTGTCGGGGTTGTTCTGGCGGTCGTTGAAACGATTGAGCTGCTCCTCGGGGCTTACCGCAACCCAGAATTTCAACAACAGCGCTCCCCATGCCTCAAGCTCGCCCTCGAATTCGTTGATCTCGTCGTAGGCGCGGCTCCATTCCGCGGGGCTCGCGAAACCTTCAACACGCTCAACAAGCACGCGGCCATACCAGCTGCGGTCGTAAATCCCCACATGGCCAGCACGCGGCAGGCGCGTCCAGTAGCGCCACAGGTGCGGATGCGCAAGCTCGACTTTCGTGGGCGCTGGGCTGGGAAAGATGGTGTAAGCGCGCGGGTCGATAGCCTGCGCCACACGCTTGATGTTGCCGCCTTTGCCAGCCGCGTCATCGCCTTCATACAGAACCATAAGCGGAACGCGGGCCAGGTACATTTTCAGCTCAAGCTCGGCGAAACGCTTCTGTTCGCGCTTAAGCGCTTCCTGATATTCTTCCCTGGCAAGCGCGAGCGTATGGTCGATATCGGCCAAACGCGGCGGGTTCTTCACGATGGTGAAGCGCGAATGCAGCGGCGCCTCTTCGGCCTGCTCGGCAGCCTGTGCGCGAGCAGCAGCCATCACGCGCTCGGTCTCTTCGGGCGTGCGGTCGCGCGGATCTGCCTGGTCAAGAGCGCCGGCACTGTTGGCGGCAGCCTTCGCAGCGGCGGCTTCGGCGGCAGCATCGGGACCGCTCGCAAGCGCGCGCTCCAGGGCACGCACGAGCGCCTTGGCAATTGCGATGTTCGCGGAACGCTTGTCCTCGCCGTTGACCATGGTCCAACGCGCGAAATCGAAATCGGTATTGCGCAAAAGCTCATCATAGCGCGCGTAAATCTCGTCGTAGTCCTTCACGGTGGCGAGCTCTTCGTCGCTCACGCGCCACGCGGTATCGGGATTGTCGTGAAGGCCCTTCAGGCGCTTCTTCTGTACGTCCTTCGAAATGTGGACAAAAAACTTCAGCACCACGTAGCCATCGGCGGAAAGCTGTCGCTCGAACTCGCTCACGGCGCGCCTGTAAGCCTGCAGGTGGGCCGCATGATTCGCCTCGGAATCGGTGTACACCAAACGACGTGCGGCCGCCGTGTACCACCCGCGTTCGTACAGCGTCATGTCGCCGCGAGGGCCAAGCGCCTGCCAGAATTCCTGCATGAGCGGCTCGAAGCCGGTAACGCCCGAGCCCATGTCGCGGAAACGGGCCGCGCCTTCCTCATCGAAATTCGACAGCACATGCATGTGCGTCGCGCGCGCGTCGAGTTCGTAGACCAAATCGCCGATGCGGCTCCCCTTGCCCGCGCCGTTCCAGCCTTCGAACAATGCAACGACGCCCACGCCCTTCTTGCGGGCCTCTTGCTGCAGCACTACGAGTTTCGCAATAAGTTCGTCGTGCAGGGGCTTGTATTCTTCTTTCGACATTTTCGCCGAAAGATCAACTTGTTCCAGCATATGAATCCCCTTTCACATTGTGCGTTGGCCCAATTATGCGTCAACGTCGCCCACAGGCGAGGCGGCAACGGACATTTCGTGCAACTGTTTACACGTCGTTGCGGGCTTTACGCAGGCGCTTGAGACAAGCTTGCCTGTCGCCCGTGAGCCAAAACGAATCTTCGCGCCGCACGCACGCCGAATCCAGTTTCCCCGCCGCGCCCATTCCACGCCCATTCCGCCCTTAAACGTGTCGAACATACACCGATGTGCTCAACGCTACGAGCATTTAGCACATGTCGAATGCTCGTAGCGTTGAGCACATCGGCACCTCTCGCAGCATGCATGCATGCGCCTCGCAGCCGCCCTCGGCATTCGTCCGCTCCCCAGCATTCTCCCACTCGCACCCCGCAAGGCGCCTTTCGCTAAATCGGTGCAAAGCCTTGGGTTTGTGCAAATTCATAGCATCTGCTTATCGGTATAATGGTTAGTAGCTGATGCGCTTTTTCAGGAGAATACGCCCCATATCTATGCGATTTGGTGCATTTCCCCTGTTCTCGATGCACATGAGGGAGGAATATCATGGGTGAGGAAAACGAAGCAAAGGCCACTGTCGCAGAGGTAGACGACACGAAAAAGGCCAAGAAGCCGAAGGCCGATCGTCTCGAGAAAAAAATCGTACGCCCGGCGCACAAGTCCTATATGCAGAACCGTGAGCTTTCATGGCTCGAGTTCAACAAGCGCGTGCTCGACCAATCCATCGACCCGCACGTTCCCTTGCTTGAGCGCCTGAAATTCATCTCTATCTGGCGCAGCAACTTACAGGAATTCTTCATGGTGCGCGTCGGCAGCCTTACCGACCTTGAGCTCGCGAAAGAAATGGTGTTCGACTCGAAGACCGGCATGACGCCACGCGAACAGCTCGATGCCGTGTATGCGCGCGTGCGCGAACTCACACCCATCGCAGCCGAAGATTTCCGCCAAACGCGCCACCTGCTCGATGATGCAGGCATCCACCAGCTCTACCCCGACGAGCTCACGCCCGCCCAGCACAGAGAACTCATGGATTATCTGGACTGCAACGTGCTGCCGCTCGTGTCGCCCCAGATCATTAACGCAACGCACCCGTTCCCTCACTTGGAAAACGGCGCACTCTATATCGCCGTGCGCCTCGATGAGGAAGCCGAAGCCGAAACGCTGCCCGAAAACGCCACCAAAGCCGAGCGCAAAGCCGCGCGCGCCAAAGCGGCCGAAAACGTACTCATGGGCATCATCCCCATGCCTCGCAACTGCCCGCGCATGATTGAGCTCACGGGCGAAAACGACAAATACTCGTTTATTCTGCTCGAACACGCGCTCGAGATGGTCGCCGACAAAATTTTCGAGATGTATCCAGTGAAATACGCCAACGTGATTCAGGTCACGCGCAACGCCGATCTCGATACGGCCGAAGAATCCGACGAATACGATGAGGACTTCCGCAGCCATATGCAGCGCATCTTGAAGAAGCGCGGCCGCCTGGCTCCCGTTCGCCTCGAAAGCGAGCGCCCGCTGTCATACACAACCGATAAATTCCTGCGCGAAAAGCTCGGCCTGAAGAAGCAGCAGGCCTACACCGTTGGCATGCCGCTCGACATGGGCTACGCGTTCGCCCTCATGGGCAAGGCCCCCAAAGCAATCGCCGAGCCGCTCATGGACGAACCGGCAAGCCCGCAATGGCCCGCATCGCTTTCGCGCAAAGAGCGCATCACCGACCAGGTGCTTCGCCACGATGTGCTGCTCTCTTACCCGTATGAAACCATGGACGCATTCGTGAAGCTGCTCCAGGAAGCCGCGGTCGACCCCGACGTCGTGAGCATCAAAATCACGCTGTACCGCCTGGCAAGCCAATCGCGCCTGGCCGAGGCCCTTATTACCGCAGCTGAAAACGGCAAAGACGTGACCGCATTGTTCGAGCTGCGTGCGCGTTTCGACGAGAGCAACAACATCGAGTGGTCCCAGCGCTTTGAGCAGGCCGGATGCAACATCATCTACGGCTTCCACGACTACAAGGTGCACTCGAAGATCTGCGCCATCACGCGCCGCAGCGAAGGCGGCCTGCAGTTCATCACGCAGCTCGGCACGGGCAATTACAACGAGAAAACCGCCAAGCTCTACACCGACCTTTCCATGATTACCGCCGACCCCGTAGTTGGCCAGGACGCCGCGCGCTTCTTCCGCAGCATGCAGCTTGAAAGCGCGTCGAGCGACTACAAGGAGCTGCGTGTAGCGCCGCTCATGATCAAGCCGCGCATGTGCGAGGCCATCGACGGCGAAATCGCGAAGGCGAAAGCCGGCAAGCCCGCTCGCATCCTTATGAAGAGCAACGCGATCACCGATCGCGATATGATTGAAAAGCTTACCGAAGCAAGCCGCGCGGGCGTGAAAATCACCATGCTGGTACGCGGCATTTCGTGCCTGGTTCCCGGCATTCCCGGCAAAACCGAGAACATTCGCATCGTAAGCGTGGTTGGCCGCCTGCTCGAGCATTCGCGCATCTACGCGTTCGGCGTAGGCGACGAAACCACGGTATTCCTTTCGAGCGCCGACCTTATGACGCGCAACCTGGATAAACGCGTGGAAATCGCCTGGCCGGTAAACGATCCCGCACTGCGCGCCCGCGTGCTCGACTACTTCACGACCATGCTCTCTGACACCGCGAAGCTGCGCGAGCTGCAAAGCGACGGCACGTTTACCGACCTGTGCGCCTTCGTTCCCGAGGGCCGCAACCCGTTCGACGCGCAAGACCACCTCATCAAAGAGGCCTATATCGCCGCCGAACGCGCCCGCGCTACCGGCCTGACGTCTCCCCAGTTCGTCGACGCAGCAGTGAGCGGCACCCCTGCAACCGCGCCCACGCTTTCTTCCGCCATGGCCGATATGGCAGAAGACGCCAAGGAAGATTTCGTGACCGCTGAGGAAATCGAACAGAGCGAGGGGAGCGAAAGCGAGCCCACCGCTGAAAGCAAAGCCACCGTCGAAACCGAGGCTGAGACCGCAAGCGAGAGCGAAGCCAAAACCGAGCCCCAGGCCGAAACCGAGACCAAGGGAAGGCATGCTGCCGTCGAGGCGAATCCCGCTTCCTTGGAAAAAGCACCTCTCGAAATCGCCATCGACGATGAGCCCAAGAAGGAAGACGCGAAGGTTTCCATCGAGGCCAAGATGCCTACCGCTTGCGCCGCGCCTGCCGCCACACAAACAAAAAAGCCGCAGCCTGCCCCTACACCGAAGAAAAAGGGCTTCTTTGCCCGCCTTTTCGGCAGGTAAGCCGCTCGAAACGCATGCAACGATAGATTGATGCTGGGCCCTCGTTTTATTGCGGGGGCTCATTTTTCACCCAGGTTTCAGCAGCTCATGGCGCCGTGCGGGCGTATAGTATTTTCGTCTCTTTGACGAGGAGGGGATTATGGGAGATTCGCCAGAGAAACCGAAAACGGGAAACGTGCAGGTGCTCGAGAGGGCATTCGATCTGCTCGAAACGCTCGCTCAATCGCGCGAGCCTATGGGCCTTTCGGCGCTCGCAACGCAAACCGCCATGAGTAAGTCGACCGTGCACCGCATTTTGGCCACCATGCTCGAACGCGATTACGTCACGAAAACGCTCAATGGCACCTACGCGATTGGACCGAAGCTTTTCAGCATGCTGAGTTACCACATCAATTCGCTCGAACTGCAGGTCGAAGCCAAGCCGCACCTTGCCGCGCTTGAGCGCGAGCTGAAACTGCCCGCGTACTTAGGCGTGCTCGACGGGCCGTTCGTCTCTATTATTTCGAAAGAAGCCACCAACAGGGCCGACGAACTATTCACGCGCGTAGGCAAACGCTATCCCGCGCACTGCTCCTCTATGGGAAAATGCCTGCTCGCATGCCTTTCCGCCGACGAGCTGGAAGAAACGCTCTACGGATTCACGTTTGAGGCGCACACGGCCAACACCATCACGAACAAACAAGAGTTCCTGAAATATCTGCATGGCGTGCGTCGTCGCGGATGGGCCGTCGATTGCGAGGAATCCGAGGCGAATCATCGCTGCCTCGCGGCGCCCATCTTCGATTTCTCGGGCGACGCCATTGCCGCCGTAGGCGTGAGCGGCTCGAACGCCGACATGCCTGAAAGCGAATTCGAAACCATGGCGCATTCCGTCGTGAAAGCCGCCCGCAACATCTCGCTTTCCATGGGCTATGTGATGTAGATTAGTTTCGCCGTTCTTCCGAACGGCGAAAACACTCGACGCTGCACGGCAAGCTGGCGGCGCATTTCGAGTTCAAGCTGCGGCTCGCGTGCCAAAGTACGCATCGCCTTGCTTTTCGCGCGGACTGCACTCGCCAGCTTGCCACTCGCTGACATTTGGCGCGAAAGATTCTTTATCAAAACAGAAACCCCGCCGACCGGGGAGGATGGGTCGACGGGGTTGTGCTCAAGCCTGTTAAATGCTCGTAGCGTTTAACAGGCTTTTGTGAGATAGCGGCACGTTATGCGGGCGGTGATTGGCTCGTATATGGCACGGTACGAACGTTTAACGCACGAGCACACAACGCAGAGGCTTTGAGGAGTTCAGACCTGTTAAATGCTACGAGCATTTAACAGGTCCCTGTCCTACTTCGACGCGGCTGCGCTTGCGCCTGCGATGCGGCCCCAATTCAGGGCACCCTGCAGGCACGTGCCCGAACCAGGATAGTAGGGGCCAAGCCAACCGGCAGTATTCACGCCGCCGCCATACAGGTGAGGAATCGGATTGCCGTCAACATCGAGGATTCGAGCATCGGTGTCGATGATCAGGCCGCCAATGGAACCGATGTTGGTGTTCTGCGTCTTCCAGGCGTAATACGGCGCGGTATCGAGGGCGGTAAGCTGAACCTTGCGGCCATATGCAGCGTCCTCGCCCGCGGCGCACGCAGCATTCCACGCATCGACGGTCGCCTTGAGATTCGTGCCCGACATGCCGAGCTTCTCGGCCAAACCTTCGAGCGTGTCGGCCTGCACCATAGAGCCATCGGCAAGCGCAGCCTCGCGAGCCTTCGCACCGTCTTTCGCATTATCGCTCCATGCGCACTTCGCATCTGCGGTGGTCATCTTGGAATCCATAAGCATATAGGTGCAGCCATCAATGCCACCCTGAGCCATGGCCGCATTGAACATTGCACGGCAATGGAACGCATACGTGGTATCTTCGCGAACGAAACGGTTGCCACGCTGATCGATGAGGATATACGGAATCTCGGGGTTCTGGTTGTTTGTGTAGCTCCAGGTTTGCAGAATAAGGTCGACCGCGCCATGGAAGGCGGAATCGGCGCCATGGGCCATGCCGATACGAATGCCGTCGCCCGTGTTGGTTTCGGCCGTTGCCACGAACTGGGTCTTCAGATCCCAGTATTGCTGCTGGTCATAGCGGAACGCCATCTCTTCGTTATGGTCGATAGACGCCATCGCGAACACAACGCCCTTGTTGGCCTTGTAATTCTTCTTGCCAGCGGCAACACCCACCACGGTGCCCGTTTCATCCTGATAGATGTCGGTCACTTCGGTGTTCGTCTGAATCTCGCCGCCCTTTTCCTCAACGGCCTTCTGCGCGTTCGTGGTCCACACCACACCGCCGGTCTTGGTTTCATCAGACGCATCGGTAATCAAGTGGATGCGGTCGCGCATGTACTCGTCTTTCATGTACGGCGTGGGATAGCAGCCGAACACGTTGCTGAACGTAATGTTGAAGCTATCGGCCATCCACTTCAGATTGTCGGGCGCGTTTTTCGCCATGCACTCGACGAGGTCTTCCTTCACGATGCCCTCCGCGTCGGTGAGCCAGAACTTCTTATGCAGCTCTGCCGAGTCGTCGGTCACACCGGCGATTTCCTTTTGCCACTGCGTTCCGCTCGCCTGCACCGCGCCTTCGGCAAGCGCCGTGGTGCCGCCGCATGCTGCGGCCTTTTCGAGCACGAGCACCTTTTCGGCGCCGTTTTCAAGTGCGGAATACGCAGCCGTGAGGCCCGATCCGCCGCCACCGCATACGATAACGTCGTACTCGCCGTCCCACTTCTCGGGCAAACTGGAAGCAGCGGAACCTGAAGCCTCCTTTCCGCCGCCCGCAGGCGAGCAGCCGGCCAAACCAGCCGCAGCCAAGCCAGCAACGCCAGCCATACCGGCCAGGAAATTACGGCGAGACATGCCTTGTTCGGTGATTGCGCTCATGACGTCCTCCTCATCCCTCACCAGGCCCCTCCGC
>NZ_CDRRGL010000038.1:0-16158 GCF_977041755.1 Slackia sp. | reverse complement strand
TGCCGTGCTGTTGGGCGCCATGCTCACCGACACGGTGATCATGAAGTCTCCCACCACCACGAATTTCGACCGCGACATCATCGCGAAAACGGCTGAATTCGTTGGCGTTGACCCGGTGGAGTACGGCATGAACATTTTCAAGTGCCGCTCCAACCCGGCCGAGCTGCCCGTCGATAAAATCGTGAACGCCGACGCGAAGGAATTCGAGCTTTCGAACGGCAACAAGGTTTATATCGGCCAGTTTGAAACCGTCGACCTTCAGGCCGTGCTTGGTCGCGAGGCTGAGATTCGCGAGGCCATCAAGGCTCTCGTTGCCGAGAAGGGCTACCAATTCGTGCTCTTCTTCGCGACCGACATTCTGGCTGAGGGCAGCCAGTTCATTTGCGAAGGCGATACCGAATTTGTGAACAAGGTCTTCGGCATCGACGTCACCGGCAAGAGCGTTTGGATGCCGGGCGTCCTTTCCCGCAAGAAGCAGGTTGCTGCGCCGATTCTCGCGGCTTAATTGAAAGGCCGGCCTTTCGGGGCCGGCCTCTTGCTTTCGCGCGGTATCGTCTGCGACACGATATTGTGGGTTATTCCGCAACTCATTCCTAAAACGATGCGAAAGAACGTTTTGGGAATGGGTTGCAGCATTTGCGGATGAATCGCTTCCAGAGCGTTCTCCATGTGGCTTTGTGCTACGGTCCGATGTCTTCGGCGCGGGCGGGAAGGCTCTGCGATGCGAGTTTGAACTTCCTCTTTTAAGGTGGGCCTCATGCATAAGATTGGTTTTGTTGGGTGCGGCAATATGGGCCGCGCTATGCTTTCTGGCGTGCTTTCTGCTGGCTTGTGCGAACCTGGCGATATCATCGTTTCCGCGCGCACGCAGAAAACGCTCGATGCCGTTCGTGCGGAATTCGGTGTCAATGTGGCTTCGAACAATGGCGATGCGGCAAAAGCCGAGATGGTTATTTTGGCTGTCAAGCCTCAAATGTACGAATCGGTTATCGCCGAAGTCGCGCCCTCGCTTTCGAGCGAGGCAATTGTAGTCTCCATTGCTCCTGGCAAAACGCTTTCATGGCTTGCCGAAAAAACGGCTGCGAAAAAAATCGTGCGATTGATGCCCAATACACCTGCTGCCATTGGCTGCGGTATGACGTCTGTTGCGTATGGCGACGGGCTTGACGAGGCTGACAAGGCTCGCGTCATGGCTTTCGTCCAATCGTTTGGCGAAGGCGAGGTGCTGTCTGAGCACCTTTTCGATGCCGCAACTGCCCTCGCAGGTTGTTCCCCAGCATATGTATATATGTTCATCGAGGCCATGGCCGATGCTGGCGTTGCCGAGGGGTTGCCCAGGGCATCGGCGTATCGTATGGCTGCGGCTGCCGTTGCGGGCTCGGCCCGTATGGTGCTCGAAACGGGCCAGCATCCTGCCGCGCTGAAAGATGCTGTGTGTTCGCCTGCCGGCACGACCATCGAAGGCCTTCGCGTGCTCGAGGAGAAAGGCATGCGTTCGGCGGTCATCGAGAGCCTTTTGGCAACGGTTGAAAAAGCCAAGCGCCTCTAGCTAGCTCATTGCTGATACGAATTGCTGTTATCTATATAAGAAGGATTCGCGCGTGCTGCCGAACGACGAAGACATGAAAACATCAATCGAAAACGAAACGCGTGATGCTGCTCGCGTCCGCCTTGAGCGTAGGCAGGCTTCGAAAAAAGGCGTCTCCTTTGATGATGATATTTTCGACCTTTCGGGGCGCAGTGCTCATCGACCCATGAATGCCCAAGATGCCGGTGGAGATCATGCCGGTAGCCATAATTCTCATTCAAGGATGCATAGCAGGTCGTTTCGTTCCGATTATCGTGGTGTTCGGTATGTCGCGGCTTCGCTGTCGTCTCTCTCGTCGATTCCGAGGTCTGTTGTCATTTGTGTCGTTGCGGTTCTTGTTATTTTTTCGCTGATGGTTGTTGCTTCTCGTTTCGGGCATACTCCCGAAATTGCCTCGTTGGATACTTTTGAGGAAGTAGAAAGCGTTCCAGGCGAAGACGGGGATGCTTCTGGCGATGCGGAAATTGCGGATTTCTCTCTATTGCCCGCGGGTTTAGATGCAAAAACACGCGAATCTCTCGAAGCTCAATCTGATGACCCGCGTATCGTGAGCATTGTGAATAATGTTGTCGCTCTTGGTAAAACGGGGGAGTACTACCAGCAGAAAATGCTGGAACTTGCCGCTAAAGACCCCGAGGCTCTTGATTATGTTGCCGATTTTCCCGATCGATATCCTGCAAGTTCGGGTGCGGCGTACTCTGACACCGTGGCGCGGGGATCGGTTCCCGACTTGAAACAATGGGATCAGCGTTGGGGCTATGTCGAGTATTGCGGCGCCGCTCTTGGTTCTACGGGATGTTGTCCCACGTCGCTTTCTATGGTCTATATGGCGCTCACGGGCAAAACTGACAAGTCGCCCGCCGACATGGCCGCCCTTGCGACCGCCGATGGGTATGCGGTCGATGGGGAAGGGACCATTGGCGATTTCCTTGTTGATGACGCCGGAAAGCTCGGCCTTGCGTGCGAGGAATTCTCTCCCTCCGCGGCAAGCCTCGTTCGCTATCTCAAAAACGGCTTCGTCGTGATCGTTAACGTAGGTCCTGGTGATTTCACCGATAGCGGCCACTTCTTCGTTGCGCGAGGCATTTCGAGCGATGGCACGATTCAAATCAACGACCCGTATTCCAGTGTGAATACCGCGAAAACTTGGGATGCGAATGCAATCGCGAATCAGTCGATTATGATGTATGCCTTTCATGTCGCTTAGGCGCTGTGTCAGCGTGCGTCGTCTTCTTCTGGCTGGCTTTCACGAACGTTTTCGTCCACTAATCCATGAGTGCTCATGCCTCGTCGTTGTGGGCCGCATAACATGGTATTGTTTGCGTTCGCGGGCTTGTGCCGCATATTAGCACGGAGGTTTTCATGAAGAAGTTTTTCACCAGTCTGCCGTTTATCTTGCTCGTGGCGGTGGTCGTGGGCATTCTCGTTGGCCTTGTTGCCAACGAGGCGGTTATGAACGTGGTTGTGACGGTCAAGTACGTGCTCGGCCAGGTCATTATGTTCTGCGTTCCGCTTATTATCATCGGCTTCATTGCGCCATCCATCACGAAGCTCGGCTCGAACGTGTCGCGCATTCTGGGCGTGGCTGTGCTTATCGCGTATTGCTCGAGCATTGGCGCTGCGCTGTTCTCGATGCTCGCCGGCTATGCGATCATTCCCAACCTGTCTATCGCTACGTCGGTTGATGGGCTCAAAGAGCTGCCCGATATCGTATTCCAGCTCGATATTCCGCAAATCATGCCTGTTATGAGTGCGCTTGTGCTTTCCATTCTGCTTGGCCTTGCTGCGGTATGGACGCATGCCGATCTCATGTGCAAGCTGCTCGACGAGTTCCAGCGTATCGTTTTGGCCATTGTGACGCGCGTGGTTATTCCGATTCTGCCGTTCTTTATCGCTACGACGTTTTGCGGTCTTGCATATGAGGGCACTATTACGCGTCAGCTGCCCGTGTTCCTTGCGGTGGTGCTTATTGTCATCGTCGGCCATTACATCTGGCTTGCTATTCTGTACGGAATCGCCGGTGCTTATTCGGGAGAGAATCCGTTGAAGGTTCTTCGCCAATACGGCCCCGCGTATTTGACGGCTGTTGGCACCATGTCATCCGCTGCGACGCTCGCCGTTGCGCTTCAGGGCGCCAATCGCGCTGCGCCTCCGCTGCGTCGCGATATGGTAAGCTTCGGCATTCCGTTGTTCGCCAACATCCATTTGTGTGGCTCGGTGCTCACGGAAGTCTTCTTCGTTATGACCATTGGTCAAATGATCAATGGATCCATGCCCGAGCTTTCTACCATGATTTTGTTCTGCCTGCTGCTTGGCGTATTCGCCATTGGCGCTCCCGGCGTTCCCGGCGGCACCGTTATGGCATCGCTCGGCCTTATTACGGGCGTGCTCGGTTTCGGCGATACGGCCACGGCGCTCGTGCTCACCGTATTCGCCCTGCAAGATAGCTTCGGCACTGCGTGCAATATCACGGGTGACGGCGCCTTGACGCTCATGCTTACGGGCTATGCCGACCGTCATGGGATTGAAGAGTCTGACGAGCATCGCCAGCTTTTCAATACCGAAGACGAAAAGAAAATTGGTTTTGCGAAATAGCGAGCTTGCGTAACGGGTTTACGCGCTCCTTGAAATTACATATTGTTCTGGAAGCTGCGTTTTGCGGCTTCCTTTCTTTATGAGGGCGATTTGGGAAAGCGACAATCAACGGTTGTGTTTCGGAAGAGCGACTATTGGCGGGCGCGCTTTAAAAAACGATGCTTTGCCCGCGGTTCATACAATGGTTGCCTCGCGACGGCATACTGCCGTAATTTTCGCGCTGGAAAACGTGCCTATCGAGCACGGCCTTTCCTTGTGGGGTGCATAGGGATGGGCTTCCGCTTCGTAATGCAATATATACATTGCATTTTTGCGTTTCCTTCCACAAAGCGTTGATTGGTTCAAGATTTTTTTGCCGACTCGTTCACAATTCCTCGACGTAATTATGATTAAAGAGCTGTGAACTGGGAAAACGATATCTAAGGCGAATAGATACGCCCGGGTGCGTGGCGTTTGACACTCTATTTTGACGATGGTAAAGTTTCGCCTTGCGTTTCGCGAGGGACGTTTGCTTGCGCCGGCGTGCTGCCAGGCCGCAGGCAAGGCCGAACGGTTTTCGAGCTCCTGGGTTGAACATTGAGCTTGGGAAGCGCAAGGCCAGGGGAGGGGCTGACCCACTCAGCCCAGGCAAGAACGAGCTTGTGCGGGTCGCTGGAAAGTGCCGGCAAGCCGTAAGATTTGAAGGAGAAGCTTTGCCTACTATTAACCAGCTGGTCCGCAAGGGCCGCGCCAAGCAGGTCGACAAGAAGAAGACCCCGGCGCTCAAGGGCAACCCCCAGAAGCGTGGCGTGTGCACGCGTGTGTACACCACCACCCCGAAGAAGCCGAACTCTGCACTCCGTAAGGTTGCTCGTGTTCGTCTCGTCAACGGCATGGAGGTTACCGCCTACATTCCTGGCATCGGTCACAACCTGCAGGAGCACTCCATGGTGCTTATCCGCGGTGGCCGTGTTAAGGACCTCCCGGGCGTGCGTTACAAGATTATTCGCGCCGCCCTCGACTGCGCTGCTGTGAATAACCGCATGCAGGCTCGCAGCCGTTACGGTGCTAAGCGCCCGAAATAAGTATGAGTAAGTCGCGCGGGCCGATAAAGGCCTAATGGGGAAGACCCGGAAGCGCGCACAATCACCAAGGAGCACATTTATGCCTCGTCGTGCAGCAGCAGTCCGCCGCGAAGTTCAGCCGGACGCCGTGTACAACAACCGTTTGGTCACTCAGCTGATCAACAAAGTCCTCCTCGACGGCAAGAAGTCCCTCGCCGAGCGTATCGTCTACGGTGCGTTCGACATCGTCGCCGAGAAGACCCAGCAGGACGCCCTCAGCGTCTTCAAGAAGGCTATGGACAACGTTCGCCCCACCCTTGAGGTCAAGCCCAAGCGTGTCGGCGGCGCAACCTACCAGGTGCCGATGGAAGTCAACCCCCGTCGTGCCACCACCCTCGCCATCCGTTGGATCGTCGACTTCTCCCGCAAGCGCAAGGAGCACACCATGGCTCAGCGTCTTGCTGCTGAAATCATGGACGCCGCTGAGAACACTGGCGCGTCTGTCAAGAAGCGCGAAGACCTCTACAAGATGGCTGAATCCAACCGTGCATTCTCGCACTATCGTTGGTAGGGCGTGAGAGATAATGGCAAAGGCAAACGACCTTAATCTCACCCGTAACTTTGGCATCATGGCTCACATCGATGCCGGCAAAACCACCACGACCGAGCGTATCCTGTACTACACGGGCAAGACGCACAAAATCGGCGAGGTCCACGATGGCGCTGCCACCATGGACTGGATGGTTCAGGAACAGGAGCGCGGCGTAACTATTACCGCTGCTGCTACCACCTGCTTCTGGAAGAAAGATGGCGAAACCTATCGCTTCCAGATCATCGACACCCCGGGCCACGTTGACTTCACCGCCGAGGTCGAGCGTTCCCTCCGTGTTCTCGACGGCACCGTTGCCGTTTTCGACGCCGTTGCTGGCGTTCAGCCTCAGTCTGAGACCGTTTGGCGTCAGGCCGAGCGCTATGGCGTTCCTCGCATCGCGTTCATCAACAAGTATGACCGCGTCGGCGCCGACTTCCTGCATGCGATTCAGACGATGAAGGATCGCCTGGGTGCGAATGCAGTTGCCGCTCAGCTGCCCATGGGCGCTGAGGACAACTTCTGGGGCGTTATCGACCTCGTTACCATGACCGCATGGGACTTCAAGGCCGATGACAAGGGCATGACCTACCCCGAGCCGATGGATGCTATCCCGGCCGAGTTTGCCGACGATGCAGCCATCTACCGCCAGGAGCTCGTGGACGCCGCAGCCGACTGCGACGACGAACTCATGGAGAAGGTCCTCATGGACGAAGAGTTCTCCGTTGAAGAGCTCAAGGCTGCTCTGCGCAAGGGTGTAATCGCTTGCAAGATCAACCCTGTCTTCGTGGGTTCCGCTTACAAGAACAAGGGCGTTCAGGAACTCCTCGACGCCGTTGTCGATTACCTGCCTGCTCCGGGCGACGTTCCGGCCATCAAGGGCACCAACCCCGAGACTGGCGAGGAAGACACCCGCGAAGCCGACCCGAAGGGTCCCTTCTCGGCTTTGGCCTTCAAGATTATGACCGACCCCTTCGTTGGTAAGCTCACGTACCTGCGTGTGTACTCGGGCAAGCTTGATTCCGGTTCCTACGTGGTCAACGCTACCAAGGATAAGAACGAGCGTATCGGCCGCCTGCTGCAGATGCACTCCAACCAGCGAGTCGACATCGATACTTGCGCCGCTGGCGACATCGTTGCCGTTGTTGGCCTGAAGAACACCACCACGGGCGACACCCTGTGCTCCGAGGATGCTCCTATCATCCTCGAGTCCATGGAGTTCGCTGATCCTGTTATCGACATTGCTGTCGAGCCTAAGACCAAGGCTGAGCAGGACAAGATGAGCCTCGCGCTGCAGAAGCTGGCTGAGGAGGACCCGACTTTCCGCGTGTCCACCAACCACGAGACCGGCCAGACCATCATCGCTGGCATGGGCGAGCTGCACCTCGAGATCATCATCGACCGTCTGCTCCGTGAGTTCAAGGTCGAAGCGAACGTCGGCAAGCCGCAGGTTGCTTACCGCGAGCGTCCGGGCCACGAAGTGCTCGGCGCCGAAGGCAAGTTCGTGCGTCAGTCCGGTGGTCGCGGCCAGTACGGCCATGCGGTCATCAACATGTACCCGCAGGAAGCTGGCAAGGGCTATCTGTTCGAGAACAAGATCGTCGGCGGCGTTGTTCCCAAGGAATACATCCCCGCTATCGACAAGGGCATCCAGGAAGCGCTGCATGCTGGCGTTCTGGCTGGCTACCCGGTCGAGGACGTTCGCGTCGAGCTCATCGACGGTTCTTACCATGAAGTCGACTCCTCTGAAGCCGCCTTCAAGGTTGCTGGCTCTATGGCCATCAAGGACGCTCTGCGCAAGTCTGACCCCGTCATCCTCGAGCCCGTCATGGCTGTCGAAGTCGAAACTCCCGATGAGTACACCGGCTTCGTCATGGGCGACATCCCGAGCCGCCGCGGCATGATTCAGGGCCAGGAGCAGCGCAGCGGCGCTGTGGCCATCTCTGCGAAGGTGCCTCTGGGTATGATGTTCGGCTACGCCACCGACCTGCGTTCTGGTACGCAGGGCCGTGCGACGTACACCATGCAGTTCGATTCCTACGAGCCCGTTCCCAAGAACGTGGCTGCGGATATTATCAGCAAGGCCGGCGGCAACGCCTAATCGGCGAACCGCTTAATTCATGGAGGAAATGAAAGTGGCTAATCAGAAGATTCGCATCCGCCTGAAGGGCTACGACCATGAGATCGTGGATCAGTCCACCAAACTCATCGTCGACACCGCCCAGAAGACCGGTGCCAAGGTTTCCGGACCTATCCCTCTGCCCACCGAGCGCAACCTGTACTGCGTCGTCAAAGGCCCGCACGTCGACAAAGACTCTCGCGAGCAGTTTGAGATGCGCACGCACAAGCGCCTGATCGACATTCTCGAGCCCACCCCGAACACGGTTGATTCGCTGATGCGCCTCGACCTCCCGGCTGGTGTCGACATCGAGATCAAGCTGTAAGGAGTGCATGAGATGATCAACGCTATCTACGGCAAAAAGATCGGTATGACTCAGATCTTCAACGAGGACGACCAGGTTGTGCCCGTCACCATCATCGTGGCTGAGCCCAACAAGGTTTGCCAGGTGAAGACCGCTGCTACCGACGGTTACGAAGCTGTTCAGCTTGGTTTTGGCGCCATCAAGCCCAAGAAGATCACCAAGCCCATGGGCGGCCATTTCGCCAAGCTCGGCACCGAGCCTGTTCGCTACCTGCGTGAGGTTCGCGTCGAGAATGCTTCTGAGTACAAGACCGGCGACCTGCAGACCGTTGCAGCTTTCGCCGACGTGAAGAAGGTCGACGTTACCGGCACTTCCAAGGGTAAAGGCTTCGCTGGCGTTATCAAGCGCCACGGCTTCGCTGGCGGCCCTGGCGGACACGGTGCTCACTTCCATCGCGCTCCCGGCTCCATCGGCCAGTGCGCCACGCCTTCCCGCGTCTTCAAGGGCGTTCGCCTTCCGGGTCACATGGGCTGCGACACCGTTACCGTGAAGAACCTCGAGGTTGTTCGCGTTGACGCTGAGCAGAACCTGATCCTCGTGAAGGGCGCCGTCCCGGGCGGCAAGAACGGCATCGTTCGCGTCCGCATGGCCTAGTGCCCCGCTTTATTAGGAGAAACACCACAATGGCTACTATTGACATCAAAGACGTCGCGGGCAAGACGGTTAAATCCGTCGAGCTGAACGACGCCGTGTTTGGCATCGAGCCGAACATCCACGTGATGCACACGGTCGTGCGTGCCTATCGCGCCGGCCTGCGTCAGGGCACTGCTAACACCAAGACCCGTGGCGAAGTTCGCGGCGGCGGCAAGAAGCCGTGGCGTCAGAAGGGCACCGGTCGTGCCCGCCAGGGTTCCATCCGCTCCCCTCAGTGGGTTGGCGGCGGCACCGTGTTCGGCCCCCACACCCGTTCTTACGCGTTCCGCGTGAACCGCAAGGAAGTCAAGCTTGCTATGCGCTCTGCGCTTTCCGCTAAGCTGGCTGACGAGCAGCTCACCGTGGTTGATCAGTTCGCCTTCGAGGCTCCTCGCACCAAAGATGCGAAGGCTTCCATGGAGGCCCTGGGCTTCGACAAGGTTCGTGCTACCGTTGTCATCGCTGACGACGACGTGAACACCTTCCTTTCGTTCCGCAACCTCGAGAACGTCAACATCATTCCCGTCTCGGCCGCCAACACCTACGAGCTCGTCGACAACAAGCAGCTCGTTCTGACCGTGGCCGCCCTGGAACGCCTCGAGGAGGTGCTTGCATAATGAAGGATCCCCGCGAGGTCATCATTCGCCCGGTTATCACCGAGCACAGCTACGACATGATGAACAAGAACACCTACACCTTCGAAGTCGCCAAAGACTCCAACAAGGTTGAGATTCGCCAGGCCATCGAAGCTATCTTCAATGTGACCGTGACGAAGGTGAACACCCTGAACGTCAAGTCGAAGCCGAAGCGCGTTCGTATGCAGCCGGGTCGCACCCGCACCTGGAAGAAGGCCATGGTTACGCTGAAAGACGGCGACACCATCGAGCTCTTCAACGCGTAAGCTCTTTTATTGAATCGCCGTTTGGGCTTTCGACAAAACGAGCTCAGCATGCTTGATTGAAAAAAGGCTGGCCGAATGGCCGGCCTTTTTTTGTGCCGTTCGTGCGGTTAAAAATACCGCTTACCGCCGAAAGCACCCTTAAATATTACAAGTCATTACCCCACGCCTGAAACGTTTCGAATTTGGGGTATTCTACTTGTCGGCTTGAAGAGGGAAGGGCATTGCGCACGGGGAGCGATGCATTCGTGCTGGGCTCGGGCAGAGTTCTTTTTTGAATTTTGCCCGCGCCTTACTTGCACGGCCTCTAATATGAGCCGTGGGCGCTTTGATGCTTTGCTTGGAAGGTTGGGCATCGACTGTACCTTTTTGAAAGGGAGGATCATGGAAAACTCGTTTAACCTCGATCGCCGCACGTTCATTGCCGGCTCCGCTGTGGCTGCTGCCACTGTTGGCCTGGGCCTTGCTGGTTGCGGCGGCGGAAGCGACGCTGGCTCTGAAGGCGCTACTGGCTCCACCGCGGCCGCGGCTGAGGGCGGCACGCTGACCGGCGCTTGCGCTTACACGTCTACCAACGTGAACCCCATTGGCAACAGCTCTGCTCTGATGCTTGCTGCTACCTGGCATGTTTTCGAGGGCCTGTACGACCTCGATTTGCACACTTACAAGACCTATAACGCCCTGGCTGCCGACAAGCCGGTCAAGGTTTCCGAAACTGAGTATGAAGTTGCTCTTCGCGACGGTGCTAAGTTCTCCGACGGCACCGCTGTTACCGCCGCTGACGTTGTGAACGCGTTTGAGCTCAACATGGCCGACGCCACCTACGGTGCATTCCTTTCCTTCATCGACGCCGTTGCCGAGAAAGATGAAACCACTGTCACCTTCACGCTGAAGTATCCCTTCGAAAGCTTGCTCGAGGGTCGTCTGTCCGTCGTTAAGGTTTTCCCGAAGAGCCTCACCGAGGATGACCTGAAGACCAAGCCTATCGGCTCTGGCCCGTGGATGTACGACTCCATCAATGGCGACGACGGCGGCGAAATTGACTTTTTGCCCAACGCCAACTACAACGGCGAGCACAAGGCTACCGCCGACAAGATGCAGTGGTTCATCCAGCTCGACGAAACCGCCCGTACCACCTCTTTGCAGGAGGCCACGGTTCAGGTTATGGAGAACGTTCCCGACGCTAACGCCGACCAGCTTTCCGCTGCTGGCGCCACCGTTGAGTATGTCCAGGGCTTCAACCAGCCGTTCCTTATGTTCAACACGCTGAAGGCTCCTTTCGACGACTATCGCGTTCGTCAGGCATTCTTCTACGCTATCGACGTTGACAAGCTCATCAGCAACCAGATGGCTGGCCATGCAAGCAAGGTTACTGGTTTCCTACCCAAGGACCACAAGAACTATCACGAGGCTAAAACGGTGTACACCTATGACACCGAGAAGGCCAAGAAGCTGCTTGAAGAGGCTGGCGTGAGCGACCTTTCCTTCAAGCTTCTCACCAACAACAACTGGGTCAAGGGCCTTGCTGCTCAGATTAAGAACGACCTCGAGGCTGCTGGAGTTAAGTGCGAGATTCAGGAAGAGAAGATCAACTGGTCTGCCCTCGCTGAATCCGATTCCGTGCTTGACTACGACGTCATGCTCACCCCTGGCGACCCGACCTGCTTCGGCAACGACCCCGACCTGCTCATGAGCTGGTGGTACGGCGACAACACCTGGACCCGCGGCCGTTCTTGCTGGGCCAAGGCTGCCGACGGCAAGTGGAAGGAGCTCCAGGAGCTCATGCAGGAGGCTCGCGAAGAGGCCGACGAGAAGGCTCAGCAGGAGCTGTGGAACCAGTGCTTCGACATCATCGCCGAGTACTGCCCGCTGTACCCGCTGTTCCATCGCGAGGTTGCAACTGGCTACTGGACCGACAAGATCGCAGGCTTCAAGCCTATCGCGACCACGGGCCTGGTCTTCATCGACGCTTCTGCTGCTGCCAACTAACGCAGAGAAGTCATCTGATGTTTTAAGGAACGAGCTTCGGCGCGTTCCTTTTTTTGTTGTCGGAATGTTGATGTGCGGTTTCCATGGCGAAAACTTGAATTCGATGGAGAGCGAACTATCCGTTCGCGCTTGAATATTGCCGTTTGCCGTCGAATTTAATCCGTCTACGGGGGAGGGGGTCTGCGTTCGAATTCATCTCGAGAAAACAGCGGTTCTTATTCATCGGTGAGCGGCCTTTTCTGTATAATCAATAAGTCTGTTCTCTTGCCTTTGACGGGGAAGCGCAGGCTTGTTTTTTAGGGAAGCGGGCAATGCCCGCACGATTGCGAAAGGGGGAACACGGTGAGCAACCTCCTCAGATTGATTGGCCGACGTTTGATCGCTCTGCCAATCATGATCATCGGCGTCACTATCCTCGTGTTTTTCCTCATGTCGCTTTCGCCGATCGACCAGGCATATTCGGTCCTTGGCGAAAATGCGTCAGAAGCTCAGGTCATTCAGTATCGTGAAGAGCATGGCTTGAATGATCCGGTGCTTGTGCAGTATGGCAACTTCATGGTCGGCCTTGTTCAGGGCGACCTTGGCACCTATGGCGCCAACAACGCATCGGTCACCGATCGCGTTGCGCAGGCACTGCCGGTTACGCTGCAGCTTACGTTTATGGGCTTGATTATTGCGGTGGTTCTTGCGACCATCCTCGGCATTGTTTCCGCCGTGTATCGAGACAAATGGCCCGACCAAGTTATCCGCGTGTTCTCAATCGCGGCTATCGCTACGCCCTCTTTCTGGCTGGCGGTTCTCATGATCTTGCTGTTCTCGTCTATGCTGCATGTGCTGCCCGCGTCCGGTGCGCTGCCCAGCTTTGCGCAAGACCCGGCTGGCTGGCTCGCCCGCATGGCGATGCCCGCTATCGCTCTGGCTATTCCCGTCACTGGCCAGCTCACTCGTGTTATTCGTACCTCTATGGTCGAAGAACTCGATAAAGACTACGTGCGCACCGCGCTTGGCGCCGGCATTCCGAAGGGTGTCGTTATTGGCCGCAACGTGCTGCGCAATGCCCTTATTACGCCCGTTACCGTTCTTGGCCTTCGCATTGGCTACCTTATCGGCGGCGCGGTCGTTATTGAGGTTATTTTCAACCTGCCCGGCATGGGCATGGCCATTCTGTCCGGCATTCAGTCCAACTACACCATGCTCGTTCAGGGTGTCGTGTTGGTTGTTGCCGTGACGTTCATCATCATCAATATCGTGGTGGATATGCTCTATATCCTGATCGATCCGCGAATCAGGACGGTGTAGCATGGCAGCTCAACTTCGAGGAAACCTTACTAAGAAAATGGAAGATGGCGCCGGCAAGGTGCACTTCCGTCGCTGGAAGGCGATGTCTATCGGCGCGCGTATTTCTCTTGTCGTGCTTGTCGCCGTCGTGCTCATCGCTTGTTTCGCGAACTTCATTGCGCCGCATGACCCGTTGGCGATTTACACCGCCCGTCAGGCTCCCGATGGGGAATTCCTCTTCGGTACCGACGACAAGGGTCGCGACGTACTTTCGCGCATGATGTATGGCGCGCGTTACTCGCTGACCATCGGTCTTGGTGCTACCGCGTTTGCGCTTGTGTGCGGTTCTATCATCGGCTCGCTTGCCGCCGTTTCGCGCAAGTGGATCTCTGAGGTCATCATGCGTATCCTCGACATCATCATGTCGTTCCCGGGTATCGCTTTGGCCGCTACGTTCGTCATCGTTTTCGGCAACAACCTACCTTCGTTGATTTTCGCCATTGGTTTTCTGTACATTCCTCAGATTGCCCGCATCGTTCGCGCGAACATCGTGAGCGAATACGGCAAAGATTACGTGCGTGCAGTTGTCGTTTCTGGCGCTCGTGCCCCGTGGATTCTGTGGAAGCACGTTGTGCGTAACTGCATCGCGCCGGTTTTGGTCTTTACCATCGTGCTCGTGGCAGACGCCATTGTTTTCGAGGCCTCGCTTTCGTTCATCTCTGCTGGCATTCCTGAGCCTACTCCCACGTGGGGCAATATTCTTGCCGACGCTCGTGCTGGCGTGCTTGCCGGCCGTTGGTGGCAGGCGTTGTTCCCGGGCTTGGCCATTATGATTACGGTTCTGTGCCTGAATATTCTTTCCGAAGGCATGACCGACGCGATGGCCGCCGCTCCGAAAGCTGCCATCAAGGCAAGCGACTCCGACCTGAACAGCGACCGCGAGGCTGACCGCCTTGTTGCCAACCCCGTGCTCGCGTACCAGGCTCAGGCCGCTTCTTTGGAGGAGCGTTTGGCTCAGCTTAAGATCGTCGAGAGCCAACGTACCGACCGTGCCGCATCGAACATTACCGCAGAACCTATTCTTGAAGTGAAGAACCTCTGCATCAAGTTCCCGCGCCATGGCGATGTGAACGTCGTTGACAACGTGAGCTTCAAGGTTCGCCCCCATCAGACCATGGGTCTGGTCGGCGAATCGGGCTGCGGCAAGTCGATCACGTCTCTCACCATCATGGGCCTGCTCGACCCCAAAGCGCAGGTGTCTGGCGAGATTCTGTATCAGGGCAAGAACCTGCTTGCGATGACTGAGAAGGAAAAGAACCAACTTCGCGGCCGCGAAATTGCCATGATTTATCAGGACGCTCTCTCTTCGCTGAACCCCTCGATGCTTATCAAGACCCAAATGAAGCAGCTCACCAAGCGTGGCGGCACCCGCTCCGCCGAGGAACTGCTCAAGCTCGTTGGTTTGGATCCGAAGCGTACGCTTGATTCCTATCCGCATGAGCTTTCTGGTGGTCAGCGTCAGCGCGTGCTTATTGCTATGGCATTGACTCGTGACCCGAAGGTCGTTATCGCCGACGAGCCTACCACGGCTCTTGACGTTACGGTTCAGAAGCAGGTCGTTGACCTGCTGAAGCGCCTGCAGAAAGAACTCGGCTTCGCAATGGTCTTCGTGAGCCACGACTTGGCGCTCGTCGCTCAGGTCGCGAACTCCATTACCGTTATGTATGCGGGCCAGGTTGTCGAGCAGGGTTCGGTGAACGACATCCTCACCAACCCGATTCATGAGTACACCCGCGGCCTTCTGGGCTCCGTGCTTTCGATTGAAGCCGGTTCGGGTCGCCTGCATCAGGTTCCCGGCTCCGTTCCTTCGCCGAAAGACTTCCCGAAGGGCGACCGTTTCGCTCCTCGTTCGAGCCATCCCGACCTGCATTCGGACGTTCGACCGATTCTCAAGCACGATGGCACGTCGAACCATTGGTACGCCGAGCTGCCCGATGAAGAAATGAAGCGCCTTGGACTTACGCCGTACGGAGGTGAGCAGTAATGACCGAAACCGCGAATGCGAAAGAGCAGACGCCTATTATCTTCCTCGATGATATTCGTGTAGTGTTCAACACGCGTACGGGCTCCATTCTGCATCCCAATAAGGTAACCGCTGTTGATGGGCTCACGATTAAGCTTATGCCTGGTGAAACCATCGGTATTGTTGGCGAGTCTGGTTGCGGCAAGTCCACTACGGCGAATGTTATGTGCGGCCTGCAGGCGCCTACGTCTGGCAAGGTCTACTTCAAGGGTGTCGACGTTACGAAGCGCACGGCCGATATGCGCAAGACCATCGGCCGCGTTATTTCGGTCGTTTTCCAGGACCCCGCCACGGCACTAAACGCTCGTATGACTGTTCATGATCAGCTGCTCGACCCCATGATCGTTCACAACGTGGGTACGAAGGCAGAACGCGAGAAGCGCATTAAAAAGCTTATCGATATGGTTGGTCTGCCGAGTTCGGTTCTTGAGGCTTTGCCTGGCCAGATGTCTGGCGGCCAGCGTCAGCGCGTTGCTATTGCGCGCGCTCTGTCGCTGAAGCCCGATGCCATCATCGCCGACGAGCCCACTTCGGCTCTTGACGTTTCGGTTCGCGCTCAGATTCTGAATCTGCTTACCGACCTGAAGAAAGAACTGGGCCTTTCGATGGTGTTCATCAGCCATGACATTCAGACGGTGCGTTATATTTCCGATAACATCATCGTCATGAACAAGGGTAAAGCGGTCGAGCGCGGCACCGCCGCCGAGGTGTTCAACAACCCGAAGGACGATTACACTCGTTTGCTCTTGGGTGCGGCTCCCTCTCTGCTTCATCCTGATTTGGGTCAATAACCCACACGGACATTTATGGAAAGCGTCGCTCGTAAGGGCGGCGCTTTTTCATGTTCTGCCCAGGTTCCCATGGCACCACGCCTCGCTACCGTTCGCATCACTCACTATGCGCTCGGCTGACTGCGTTCAACTTATGAATAAAACCAGAATGAACGCAGACGATGCCATAGGAACCTGGCCAGAACATG
>NZ_CDRRGL010000037.1:0-16573 GCF_977041755.1 Slackia sp. | reverse complement strand
GAGGCGGGGATCACCCGATCCCATTCCGAACTCGGCAGTTAAGCCCGCCTTCGCCGAAAGTACTGCAGCGCCAGGCTGCGGGAGGACAGGGCGTCGCGCTCATGCAGGGCGCTTCCGCATTTCCAGGGCCTTCGGGCCCTTTTTCTGTTTGGGGGGGGGGCCGTGCGGCCCCTTTCTTCGTTTTTGGCCCGAAGCCCGGACGGGCCTTCGATCTGTTAAATGCTCACAGCGTTTAGCAGGTCGCGTTCCGCATGGGCTTCGGCATCTTCTCTAGGCTCCGTCCCTCCTGCTCCTGGCTCTCGCCCGTCTTCCCTGGAACCTGTTAAACGCTACGAGCATTTAACAGGTCGCTATCTCACGAGCTTATGAGCGCCGGTCCAGTTTTCGTGACTTGGAGCCATCTTGCTATGGGCTGTTTGGGCCGCTGGGAGCCCTGCTCGCGTGCTTTATGAGCCGCAGAGTGCTTCGAAAATGATTCTTTATCGCTCACAATTACAGTACGAAGCAAAGAGCGAGGTCTTTGCTCAAGCGAATTGCACATCGTAATCGCGACGTGAAGGGGAGTGATGTAGATGATGAAATCCATGACGAAGAGAGTAGTGCTCGGCGTGCCGACGGTGGCATTGTCTGCGGCACTCGTGTGCACGTTGGGCGGTTGCGGTGGCGGTGCAAATGACGAAGCGAAAAACGAGGCAAACGATACCGCTCCCGCCGCTCAAGAGGTGGAAAATGCTTCAAAAGCCGAGCCCGAGGCGACCCCTGAGGCCGCTCCTGAAAAGGAAACATCAATCGATTGTGAGTCGTTCAGCGCAACGGCTGCCGATGGGTGGGAGCTCGTAGATCCCGATAAGTATGGCCAGGAAGCCAAGTTCTATCCCGAGGGATCGCAGCATGTTCTGTCGGTTCGTACCGAGAATCGTGATATTCCGACCACGCTTGAGTCGCTGCAGAGCGTTTTCGACAACAAGGGTGTTGTTGACGAGGTAGAGACCAATGGCACGACGTGGACTCGTTTCACCATGCCCGACAACAGCGTGCGTCTGCTTGGCGCGTCTTCGAGTGGTCGTACAGTCAATGTGACGATTGCCTGGCAAATCGGGTGGGACGCCGCCGTTCCTATGGTTGAAAACATCGTTGTGAAGTAAGCAAGCGCCTGGGCGAGCATGCATTTTAGGCATGGGGAATGCGTTTGGATCGCGTCAGATGCCTCGGTGCTAAGGCTCTTTCCTATTGTGAATTCAGGGTTGGATGGGTTGAGTTTGAGGGCGCCGTTCTAGGCTGTAAGGTGAAGGGGAGTGATGGAAATGATGAAGCCCATAACGAAGAAGGTGCTGTTCGGCATGCCCGCGGTTGTGCTTACTGCCGCGCTTGCATGCACTATGGTTGGATGCGGCGGGGGATCAACCGACGGCACGCAGGGCGAGTCGGGCGGCGAGACTCCTGCAGAGCAGAAGGCCTACGAATCCCAGAAAGTCGAGGTGATGGGGTTCACGATTGAATCCCTCGCTGATGGCACCTATTATCGCGGCGATGTTTACAAGCAGGATGGTTTCTATCTGCGCGTAAAGATTACGAACAATAATGAGAAGGCTAAGCAGAAGACCACGGTCGGTGCAATCGCCGCCTTTGGCGAGCTTGAGGCGACCGATCCTACGTTCCATGGGTCGGCCAAGGGCCTGCTTTCTTTCGACCTCAATAAGCCTGAAGGCCTAAGCGAAGGCGCCCAAATTGAAGGCGACCCCTCTATCGAACCTGGTGAAAGCATCGAGTGGGTCTACTTCTGGGACACTAAAGACAATTATTACGGACCCATTTCTGTTGGATTCTTCGGCAATGTCGCCACCAACGAGAACTGCGGTGTGATGCATTTTGATACCACCGATGGCATGACCGACGAGATGAAGGCCGCAAACGCTGAAGCCGAAGCCATTGCGGCAAAGGGCGGCGTCGATTACAGCGCGTATAGCGTGACGGCTGCCAAGGGTTGGGCGCTTGTCGAAACCAATGACGATCGCGGCTCCGCTGTATTCAACCCCGACGGCTCGACCAAGCGTTTCCAGACCAAGATCATGTCTCGCGAGCCTTTGGCTGAAGCCGAAGCCATTCAGGGCAACTACAGCGGCAAGGGTGTTCTCGACGAAGTCGATGTGAAGGGTGTCACCTGGACGCGTTATACCGCGGAAACCGGCACCGTGTATATGTACGCGAAGGCTCCGTGCGGCAAGACCGTGCATATGTTCTTCGACAATGGCATCACGTGGGACGATGCCCTGCCCATGATGGAAAACGTTGTTCTGAAGTAAGTCGCTTCAAGATGATTTCCCCGCAATGGTGGTAAAGGGCTGGCATCGTGGCGTTTAGCTGGTCCTGATATCGGCCTATGGGGGCCAAAAAGGAAAACCCGCGAAAGCGGGTTTTCCTTTGCTCTGGGTCTTCGTTTGTGCAAGACGGAAGGACTAGTTGTCGAATGCGCCTTCGTTCCAGGCTTCGATGTTCTCGATGCGAATGACGGAAGAAACGGCCTTCACGGAATCGAGCGCCTCAAGGTCGGCGCGTGCCTTCTCGATGTCGCGTTCTTTGGCGGCATGCGTCATGTAAATGAGGGTGCAGGCTTCGTTGTCTTCCGATTTCGTCTGATTGATGTCCGAAATGGAAATGCCATCGTCAGCAAGCACCTTGGTGGTTTCCGCAAGCACGCCGAGCTTGTCGGCCACGGTAAGGCGAATGTAGTAGCGCGTCTCCAAGTCGGCGATGTCGCGAATGGCGAGGTTGTGGCCGAAAGGCTCGCTCTCAGGAATGACTTCTTTGCCGTGCGCGATATGGTCGGCAAGCGACATCACGTCGCCTACTACGGCGCTTGCGGTGGGGAAAGAACCCGCGCCTGCGCCGTAGAACATGGTCTCGCCCACGGCGTCGCCAACGATGAACACGGCGTTCATGGCGCCCGACACGCTCGCGAGTTGGTGCGTCGCGGGAATCATGGTGGGGTGCACGCGCACGTCGACGCCGCTTTCGGTGTTGCGTGCAATGGCGAGCAGCTTAATGACGTAGCCGAACTGGCGCGCCATTTCGATATCGGTAGCGGAAATGTTGCGAATTCCCTGTATGAACACGTCGTCGGTATTCACGCGCGTGCGGAAGCCGATAGAGGCGAGAATCGCGATTTTCGAAGCGGCATCGAAGCCGTCGACGTCGGCCGTGGGATCGGCCTCGGCGTAACCCAGTCGCTGCGCGTCGGCGAGCACTTCATCAAAGCCCAGGCCTTCGTTGGCCATGCGCGAAAGAATGTAGTTCGTGGTGCCGTTCATAATGCCGGCAATAGTGAGAATTTCGTTGCCGACCAGGTCGTGCTCGAGCGCGCTCACCACGGGAATGCCGCCAGCTGCGGCGGCTTCGCACTTAATTTGCACGCCGTGGCTGTTTGCGAGTTTGGCCAGGTGCTCGACATGGCGGCCGAGCAGTGCCTTGTTCGCGGAAACCACGTGCTTGCCGTGCGCAAACGCGTCCTCGAAAATTTCGGTTGCGGGGTGTTCGCCGCCAATGAGCTCGATCACGATGTCGATAGTGGGGTCGCTCGTAACATCTTGCCAGTTGGTGGTGAAGATATCTTCGATGCCGAGATTCTTCGCTTCTGCGTCGTTGCGGCTGCATGCGCGCTTAATTTGAAGGTCGATGCCGTAGTGCTCGACGTAATCGTCGTGGTGGCGCTGAATAAGGCGCACTACGCCTCCACCGACAGTTCCCAAACCAATAATGCCAATGTTGACGCTGCGCATTCGCGCCTCCTTATCTTCGGAGTTCGTGTTTCGCCTATTGTCGCTCATATGTACGTATTAGCGACCCGCATTCGGCAAGTGCAAAAAACGAGCAGCTGAATGCATTGCGGTGACGAGTGCCAAAACAGCCGTGGCATCGAGCACGCGATCGATGAACGTTGCGATAATGTGCGCGCCCGCCTGGGGCATTCCGATGCCCGTGAAGTAATTTTCGTAGGCAATTTCGAACGGTGTGGTGATCACTCCGTAGGCGAGCATGTCGCTAAGGGCGAGCGAAATCGCCGACTGCAGAACTGCGATGACGAGCACGGCGCACATCGCTGCACGAAACGCGCCGAGCTTTGCTCGCCAGGCGCGCAGGAAAACGCCGTAGATAAGAACCACCACGGCGCATTCGCCATAAAACAGCAAATTACCTGCGTTTCCGTTGACGAGCGCCAGAATGAGGCTGTGGACGAAGCCAACAATGAAGCCCGCCGCAGGTTCGAGCGCGAATGCCGCAAGCGCCGTGCCCGTGGTGTCGAGCCATACGGGAAAACCCAGAAGAGACGTCGCGCCATACAGGACGCAATCGAGCAGGGTGAATGCCGCCATATATACGAGATATTTTCCGACGCGCGGGTTCTTCTGGAAATAGACTCGAATTGACGCGGGCGTCGCCTTGAAGCCGCTCGACGCATGCATGCGCGCGAAGGAATTCGCCTCGAAATAGCGCTCGCGGTCCTCGCCGATTTGGCGCAGTTGGTCGAGGAAGCTGCCCGTGATGATGCCGGCGGGAAGCGCGATTACCAAAATGCCCACGATCGATGCCGCGATAACGATGACTTTGCCCGTTTCCGTCGTGGGCGTAAGGTCGCCGTAGCCGATAGTCGTGAGGGTGACCGCTGCCCAATACAGAGCGTCGATGAATGTGTCGAAGGTGCTGGGCTCGTTGCAAAACATCAGAAGCGCCACCATGAACACATACAGGCCCACCAGCACGAGTGCGAGGGTGAGCGTGCGGCGCTCCGATGCGAATGTGTTGACGATAACGGCAAGACGGCGCGAATAGCGCATGATACGCACCACGCGCAGCGCGCGAAGGAACATGAAGCTCGCGGGCAAAACGCCAAGCGAGGGCAGAATGGCGGCGAGGTCGATGAGCGCGGTTGCCGTGAACGGGTATTTCACGAAAGCTTTCCAATCGCCACGGCGACCTTCTTTTATGTCATGGGTGATCCAACGCAGCAGGTAGTCGAAGAACAGGATGTATACCGTGACAAAATCGAGCGCGGTGAACGCGAACTGCCAAGCGCCGGGAAGCCGGTCGACGTGGAACATGAGCGGAACGATGCTCGCAAACGCGACGGCGACCAGGAATATGTCGTAGAGGCGGCTCGCGCGGTCGTCTTTCTGCGCGATTTGCACGATTTGGAAGATTCTGGTTCTCATAGGGCGCTTTCTTCGAATGGATGATTGAAGTGTAGCCTATGGTGAAGTGTTCGACTGACTTGATTAGGCTGGTCTTCTATAATCCGAGAGGTTTTGATTTTTATTGCGGAAAGGGTGCGGCAATGGCAAACCATGCGGAATTCGATGCGTTCGTTGAAACGATTGCGAAGCTGCGCGCGCCCGATGGGTGTCCGTGGGATCGCGAGCAGACGCACGCGAGCATTGCGCATAACATGATTGAAGAGGCCTACGAGGCCGTCGACGCCATTGAGGCGCACGATGCGGCCCATTTACGCGAAGAGCTGGGCGACGTGTTGCTGCAGGTGGTGCTGCAAAGCCAAATCGCGGCTGATGCGGGCGAGTTCACGATCGATGACGTGTGCCGCGACATCAACGAGAAAATGGTACGTCGACATCCGCATATTTTTGGGGAAGTGCAGGCTTCGACGTCTGAAGAAGTGACCGATATTTGGGATGCCGTGAAAATGCGCGAGCGCGAAGCGGCGATAGGTGAGGCGGCTGGTGCGGAAAAGCCCGATGGCCTTCTCGACGGCGTGCCCACGAGTTTTCCGGCGCTCATGCAGGCGCAAAAGATTTCGCGCAAGGCGGTCGCCGTGGGCTTTGAATGGCCCGACGAGGCGGGCGTGTGGGCGAAAGTCGCGGAGGAAATCGAGGAATTCAAGGAAGCCGAAACACCTGAAGATCGCGAGCTTGAATTCGGCGACATTCTGTTCGCGCTCGTGAATGTGGCGCGCTGGAATGGCGTTGATGCCGAGAATGCGTTGCGCGCGACGTGCGCGAAATTCCGTCGTCGTTGGAGCTTTATGGAAGGCGCGGCATGGGCGCGTGGCGAGCGCCTCGAAGACTTTTCGACCGACGAGCAAGAGGAATTGTGGCAGCAGGCGAAGGCGCATGAGCGTGCGGCTGTGGGGGATTGCGAGGCTTAAGCGCGTTTTGGAATCGAGCGTGCCTTCTGGCGCGGGGCCGACGGTGGCGCTGTTGTGGCTGTGGGCGGTTGCGGAGCGGGGCTTGCGTGCCGCTTGCGGATAAATACTCCAGTTTGGGTGTTTCCCGCATGCGAAATGATATGCATCCTGTAACAATTATCCATAAGCCGTAATGGCGACTGGTGGGAGTTGCGGGAGAAAGGCTTCCCATGAAGGCGAAAATGATTCATCGGTGCATTCACGTGCTCGATTTGGAAAAATCGCTCGCGTTCTACAAACGCGCATTCGGGCTTGAGGTGGTTCGCGAGATTACTCGCGCAGAAGGCTCTCGCAAGATTGTCTACATAGGAAATGACACCACCGATTTCGAGCTCGAGCTCGTGTGGGAAAGCGATCGCACCGAAGCGTACGACAACGGGAGCAATGATACGCATTTGGCGTTTGCGGTCGACGACGTCGATGCGGCGCGTCTTCTGCATGACGAAATGGATTGCGTGTGCCATGAGCTTGGCCGCGATGGCATTTATTTCATCGAGGACCCCGACGGCTGCTGCCTGGAAATCGTGCCCAGCGATTTGTGGGACTAGGCGATTTGCGAGAAGACTGGCCCTATCCGATAATGCATGAAGATAGTTGTTGGAGGGGGATATTCAATGGTTCAGTATCGCGTTCCTCGTGAGGAGCTTCCGTATGATCCCGCTAATCGGGAATCGATTGTCGAGTATGCGCAGAAGCTTGTTGGGCATACGTTGCGCGAATCGTGCGATGTCGATTCGTTTTCGAGCAAGAAGGGGAACAAGGGCAAGCTTGGTCAAGCGATTGAGTATTGCTATTTCGAATATGAACCGAACTCTGCGCAAGAGCCCGATTTCCCCGAAGTTGGTCTTGAATTAAAAACGAACCCAGTTAAACGGAAAAAGGATAAGACGCTTTCGGCGAAGGAGCGTCTTGTTCTGACTATGATCGATTATTGTACGCTTGTGGATGAGACGTGGGAGAGCTCAACTGTTCGGAGCAAAATGGACGACATGTTGCTCATTACATTTCTGCATGAGTCCGAAAAGGACGAATTCGATTATGAATTCGAGTTCGTTGGAACGCCGATGATTCCCCTGGAAGACATGGCGGTAATTCACGATGACTGGGAAACCATTGTCGCGAAAGTGAAAGCTGGCCTTGCCCATGAAATATCGGGCGGCGATACGAATTACCTGGAAGCGTGTACAAAGGGCGCAAGTGCCAAAACGGTTCGAAAGCAGCCGTATTCGGACATTATGGCGAAGCAACGCGCGTTCGCGCTGAAATCGTCGTATATGACGGCGTTTTATGACAAGAACATTTGCCTCGAATCGATTATGCGTCGTCGCGGCGAAGAATCGATGAGCCTTGAAGACCTGGTAAAGGCGCGAATTGGGGAATATGCTGGTATGACTAATATCGGCCTTGGCGACCGATTTGGCTTGAATCCTGGGAGTAAGAACTTCAACGCCCTGCTGACGAAAGCGATGCTCGGGGTTGGCCGGGAAAATGAGATTGCCGAGTTTTCGAAGGCGGGCATAATCGTTAAGACTATTCGCCTCGAGTGTAACGGGCGAATACGGGAGCATGTTTCATTCCCCGCGTTTGAATTTGCCGATTTGCTTGCCGAAACGGAATGGGAAGATTCCGAATTCGGCAAGGTGTGCAACTCAAAGTTTCTCTTCGTAGTGTTTAAGAAGAACGATTCGGGCGATTACGAATTACGTGGTTGCGAATTCTGGTCGATGCCGGTGGAAATGGTCGATTCTGCTGAAGCAACGTGGAGGGAGGCGAGGCGCGTGGTGAAAGAGGCGTCGAGTTTATCCAATGCATGCCTTACTGTAAGGATGGCTATCCAACCGTCGAAAATGATCTGCCCGGATCCGATTACAATCACATCGCTCATGTTCGACCGCATGCTTCGCAACGGGCGTATCGTTTTGCGGATGGGATTGAAATCGGGAATGTGACAAAGGATGCGAGTGAATTGCCCGATGGCCGCGCGATGACGAAACAGAGCTTCTGGCTCGATAAAGAAGTCATCGAAAAACTTCTCAAAGACCGTGGGTATTGATTTCGTTGAATGGTGATTTTTGATCTTGCTTCAACTCTGGTGACGTGAGGCCGTTGCTCCGCCTAAAATATTGATTTTTGAATTTGGGCTAAATTTGACCTAGATGCGGGGTTTCGATATGACTATTCGTGTTGCCGAGCTTTTCGCTGGCGTGGGTGGGTTTCGCCTTGCCTTGGATGGCTACGACGACGAGAGCCATGGTTGGCATCTTCCTGCCGCAGGCTCCTATGAAACGATTTGGGCTAATCAATGGGAGCCTCCCGGAACCGCCACGAAGCAATTTGCCGCCGACTGCTACAAGCTCCGCTTCGGCGAGGACTCGCTGGTAAACGAAGACATCGAAAAGGTTCTTGACCAGGTCGAAGCTGGTGAAATGGAGATTCCTGAGCACGATATGGTCGTGGGCGGTTTTCCGTGCCAGGACTATTCTGTCGCTCGTCCTTTGAGCCAGGCGAACGGAATCGAGGGCAAAAAAGGCGTTCTTTGGTGGCAGATTTATCGTTTTTTGTATCTATGCTCGCCGAAGTATGCCCTGTTCGAGAATGTTGACCGTTTGCTTAAATCGCCCGCCTCGCAGCGTGGCCGCGATTTCGCAATTATGCTTGCTTGTTTGAACGAGCAAGGCTATTCGGTTGAGTGGCGTGTGGTGAATTCAGCCGATTACGGCGCGCCACAGCGCCGCCGCCGCGTGTACATCTTTGCGCAGAAAAACGCTGAGCTCTGGAACCTTGAAGAACGAGTTTTGCGGAATGGCGTCATGGCGAGCGCTTTGCCTATCGTGCCGGCCGCGACGAAACAAAATACGCTTCATATCGAAGGCGAGCCCTACGAGATTAGCGAGAATTTCGGCAAGGGCCTTAAAGTGTCGCCGTTCTATAAGGCTGGCGCCATGCAAGATGGCGAGGTGTATACGGCTGAGGTAGCTGCCGATTATCACGGCCCATTCGAGACTTTGGGTGATGTGCTCGTTGATGATTCCGACGTTCCTGAGTCGTATTTTATTGACGGCAGCAAGCTCGAGCGCTGGGAGTATTTCAAGGGCGGAAAGAAGGAGGAGCGCACCCACGCTTCTGGCTTTACCTATATGTACTCGGAAGGTGGAATGGCGTTTCCGGATCCGGCCGATAAGCCTTCTCGCACCATTCTGACGAGCGAGGGCGGGGCCGGCGCGTCTCGCACAAAGCACGCGGTGCGTGCGCAAGACGGACGTGTTCGCCGCTTGGTTCCCGATGAGCTTGACCAGCTGCAGACTTTTCCGAAAGGATGGACGAATAGCGGCATGACCGACGGACGCCGCGCGTTTTGCATGGGCAACGCTCTGGTGGTGAGCATCGTCCATCGAATCGCCGAGGAAATCGCTCGTCGTGCTGGCGAACAGGCCGTTTCGTAGGAGAGACATGAAAACAATCAACGTCGTTGCGGCCGTCATTGTGCATGACGGCAAGGTGTTCGCGACTCAACGCGGGTATGGCGAGTTCGCTGGCGGGTGGGAATTTCCCGGCGGTAAGGTCGAGCCGGGCGAGACCCCAGAGCAGGCGTTGGTTCGCGAGATTCGCGAAGAGCTCGAAACGACGGTTTCGGTCGATTCGTTCGTGTACCAGGTAGAATACGATTATCCTGCGTTCCATCTGTCCATGGGGTGCTACCTGTGCTCCATCGTGGAGGGGCATTTGCATTTGCTGGAGCATTCGGCGGCGAAGTGGCTCGATGCGGCGAATCTTCGCTCGGTCGATTGGCTGCCCGCCGATATTGAAGTCGTTCATGCCCTTGAGGCTAAAGGAGTGCTTTCCTAAGTTGGCTTTCCCTGGAGAAAAATATCCGCTCGACATGGGCGAGCAAAATTGCCTAATTTCGAACATGCTTGCGTTGGAGAGCTTGCTGCTGCTCATCGGCGTTGTTGGCTCCATGATCGCGAGCGGAATTGCTTCGGGCGATTGGTTCGGTTCGATCATTGGGTTTGGATGGGCGCACGAAATCGCGCTGTCGTGCATGAAACTTTCTGCCATTGATACCATCGTGGCGGCTATTGTCGTGACCGTGATCGCTCTCGCTGTTGCCCACGCCATCGAATTCGTCGCGTCGCACACGACGTCGGGCAGGTTGAGCATCATCGCAAGCCGCCGCGGCCTCAATGGCGAAATTCCGCGTATCGATTCGTATGCCGTGTTTGCAGGCATGGCCGCGGCGGGCTTTGCCGAGGAGCTTTTGTTCCGCTTCGTGCTGGTGGGCGGAGTGGCCGTGCTTTTGGGCCTGTTCATTCCCGCCAAAATTGCCGTTATTGCTGCAATCGTTATTTCCACCGCTGTTTTCGTATATGCGCACGAGGAATATCGCGATTGGTACACGCTGTTGGTGTGCGTGGCGATGTCTCTTGTGATGTGCGTCGCGTTTGCAGTCACCGGCAGCTATGCGGTGGTCGCGCTTGCCCATGCGGCGTACGACACCATCGATATTGAAATCGAGGGATCGCGCATGGTGAACGAGGATGACTACTTCTTTGGCGAGGTTCCGCAAAGCGTGATGCTCGATATGTATGAGGAAATTTGCCGCGAAGAAAACGAGCGCGCCAATCGCAAAGAGTAGCGCGCAAAATAGATCGAAAAAAAAGAAGGAGCCCGCAGAATGATTGCGGGCTCCTTCCCGTATAGGGACCGTTTTTCCTTACGCCATGATCTTGCGGAAGAGCTCGACCACCTGGTCGTGGTCGGCTTCGCGCGGATTCCCCGGGAAGCACGCGTCGGCCATGGCGTCGCTGGCCAGTTGCTCGAGGTCGCCTTCGACCAAGCCCGCGCACGTCTTGGGAATTTCGACGTCTTCAGAGAGCTGGCGCACAGCGGCAATGGCGGCGTCGGCGGCTTCTTCGGTGCTCATGCCCGCGGTGTCAACGCCCATCGCGCGAGCCACATCGGCTAAGCGATCGACGACGACAGGCTTGTTGAATTCCATCGCAATAGGCAGAAGCATCGCGCAGGCAACGCCGTGCGGCGTGTCGTAGTGCGCCGAAAGCGTGTGCGCCATGGAGTGATCGATGCCCAAGCCCACGTTGGAGAAGCCCATGCCGGCGACGTATTGGGCGAGCGCCATGCCTTCGCGGCCGCTCGCGGGCACGCCGCTTTTCGCTTCGGCCACCGCGTCGCGCAGGTTCTTCGAGATGAGCTCAATCGCCTTCAGGTGGAACATGTCGGAAAGCTCCCACGCGCCCTTGGTGGTGTAGCCCTCGATCGCGTGCGTGAGCGCGTCCATGCCGGTGGCGGCGGTGAGGCTCGTGGGCATGGTCGCCATCATTTCGGGGTCGACTACGGCAACTTCAGGAATATCATTCACGTCGACGCAGACGAACTTGCGCTCCTTTTCCGTGTCGGTAATCACGTAATTGATGGTGACTTCGGCCGCGGTGCCAGCGGTGGTGGGTACGGCGATGGTGAACACGGCATGCTTGGTGGTAGGTGCGATGCCTTCAAGGCTTACCACGTCGGCGAACTCGGGGTTCGTGGCAATGATGCCAATGCCCTTCGCGGTATCCATGGCGCTGCCGCCGCCCACGGCCACGATGCAATCGGCGCCGCTGGCCTTGAAAGCCGCCACACCCGCCTGCACGTTTTCGATGGTGGGGTTCGGCTTGATGTCGCTGAACATCTCCCACGCGATGCCCGCTTCATCGAGCACGTCGGTTACCTTTTTCGTGACGCCGAAACGCACCAGGTCGGCGTCGGTTGCCACAAACACTTTCGAGAACTCGCGGCGGGCAATTTCGCCGGGAATTTCCTGAATTGCGCCTGCTCCGTGATAGGAAATGTTGTTCAAAACGAAGCGATTCGCCATAGCTGCCTCCTTGTGTCGACGGGCTGCCGTTGCGCGTTGCGTTTGCGGCGCGTCCCCTTTGGCGTGCCCGATTGCTTGTAAGAACAAGATACTCGTTTGCTCGTTGGGCGAGGCCGAAAATGACGTCGTTTTCGAATTGCCAGCCCGATCGGGAAAGGCTTTTTGCAACGAAACGTCAACATCGCGTGACGCTCGCGTGGGCTTGCTTGACACTCGCGGGCGGCGAACTACAATCCTGTTTTGGCACTCGAGTACGTTGAGTGCTAATAATCGCCGCCGCCACGTGCGAACGCGGGCCCATCGCCTGCGCCGCCTTGCGCGATACGGCGATTACCAGGGTACAAGCCGCTGGGCGGCAGGAACATAGAAAGGCATGGCCCCAATGAAGAAGTTCAAGACAGAGAGTAAAAAGCTGCTCGACCTCATGATCAATTCGATTTACACGAATAAGGAAATCTTCCTGCGCGAGCTTATCTCCAACGCGTCCGACGCCGTGGACAAGCTCTATTTCAAGAGCCTCACCGATACCGACGTGAAGCTTTCCAAAGATGAGCTGGCCATTCACGTGTCGTTCGACAAAGATGCGCGCACCGTTACCGTGAGCGATTCGGGCATCGGTATGACCAAAGACGAGCTCGAGAAGAACCTGGGTACCATCGCCCATTCCGGCTCGCTCGAGTTCAAGACCGAAAACGACAAGGCCCAGGGCGACGACGTGGATATCATCGGCCAGTTCGGCGTGGGCTTCTATTCCGCATTCATGGTCGCCAAAGAGGTGCGCGTCGTGAGCCGCGCGTTCGGCAGCGATGAGGCGTGGGCATGGGTCAGCGACGGCGTTGAGGGCTATACCATCGAGGAAGCCGAGCGCGCCGGGAACGGCACCGATATCATCCTCACGCTGAAAGACGATACCGACGAGGAAAAATATGACACGTACCTTTCCGAGTGGGGCCTGAAGAACCTTATCAAGAAGTACAGCAACTACGTGCGCTATCCCATTACCATGGATTGCGACAAGACGCGCGAAAAGCCGAAGCCCGAAGACGCCGGCGACGATTACAAGCCCGAATTCGAGCACTACACCGAGCGCGAGACCGTCAATTCCATGGTGCCCATCTGGAAGCGCAGCAAGTCTGACGTGACCGATGAGGAATACAACGAGTTCTACAAGTCGAACTTCCACGACTTCGCCGATCCCGCGCGCACGATCAAGGTGCATGCCGAGGGCGCCCTTACCTATGACGCGTTGCTGTTCATTCCGAGCCGTGCGCCGTTTGACCTGTACAGCAAGGACTACAAGAAGGGCTTGGCGCTCTACAGCTCCAACGTGCTCATCATGGATAAGTGCGAAGAGCTTCTGCCCGATTGCTTCAACTTCGTGCGCGGCGTTGTCGATTCGGCCGACCTGCAGCTGAACATTTCGCGCGAGACGCTGCAGCACAACAGCCAGCTGCGCGCCATTGCCAACAAGCTCGAGAAGAAGATTAAGAGCGAGCTCGAGAAAATGCGTGACAACCATCGCGACGATTACGAGAAGTTCTTCGAGCAGTTCGGCCGCGGCCTGAAGTTCGGCATTTACCAGAGCTACGGCATGCAGAAAGGCTTGTTCGGCGACCTGCTGCTGTTCTATTCGGCCAAGCAGCAGAAGATGGTGACGTTCGAGGAATACACCGCCGCCATGCCCACCGACCAGAAGGCGATTTACTACGCCGCCGGCGATTCGACCGACCGTTTGGCGAAGCTGCCCGTGGTGAATTCGGTGCTCGACCGCGGCTACGACGTGCTGCTGTGCACGCAGGACGTTGACGAGTTCACGTTCCAGACCATGCAAACTTGGGGCGAGGGCGAGTCGGCCAAGGAGCTGAAGAATGTCGCTTCGGGCGATTTGGGCCTGGAGACCGAGGACGAAAAGAAGGCCGCCGAAGACGCCACGAAGGAAAACGAAGGCCTGTTCGGCGCCATGAAGGATGCTCTGGGCGATTCGGTGACGAAGGTTGCGGTGTCCACGAAGCTTGCCACGGCCGAGGCCGCGCCGGCATGCATCACCGCCGAGGGACCTGTGTCGCTCGAGATGGAGAAGATTCTCTCGCAGATGCCCGACATGGGCGAAGCCCCCAAGAGCGATCGCGTGCTCGAAATCAACGCCGCGCACCCCGTGTTCGCCACGTTGAAGGCTGCGCAGGAAGCGGGCGATGCCGAAAAGGTGAAGACCTACGCGAGCCTGCTCTACAACCAGGCGCTGCTCGTCGAGGGCATGCCCCTGGAAGACCCGGTTGCCTTCGCGAACGCGGTTGCCTCGCTTATGAAATAGCCTGGCCCTCAACCCGTTAAATGCTCGTAGCGTTTAGCAGGTTTATGAGTGCATGGCGACTTCTAAAACCCTTGCGGTATCGCAAGGGTTTTTGTATTGTGATGACATTCTTATTGGACGATTCAAAGGGGAGGTCCATGCTTTCTGTTTCGGAATGCGCGCAAATTTTGGGAGTGTCGCCCGCTCGGGTTCGGCAGTTAATCGCCAACGGCTCGCTTGAAGCTACGAAGGTTGGGCGCTCATGGGTTTTGCCAGAGGTCGCGGTTTACGATCGCTTGCTGAAGAATCCGTCGTCAGGAAGGCCCTCGTCCTCGTCGGACGATTTGCATTCCGAGTGTGTGGCATCTTCCGCAGAAAGCCGTTGCGACCTGCCGCAGCTCTTCGAAGAATGCAAGAAGGCCTTTTCCTTCTGCGTTCCGCTTGATGTTCTTCAGTCGGCCAAAACGCAAGAAGAGGCCGATTTCTATATAGAGCTATCCGATTTCTTTTTGCGTCAAAAACAGCGTGAGCTCGTGAAGCGTGGTGCATTCTAAATGGCGAGCCAGCCTACGCTCGTTGTGTTTGCCGGCGTGAACGGCGCAGGGAAATCGACGTTTTACCAATCGGGGCTTTGGCGCGAATGCGATATCGATTCGCGCATGCCTCGCATCAACCCTGATGAAATAATTGTCGCCGCGGGAAAGGACTGGTCGTCGCCGACCGACCAGCTTTGGGCGGGCAAGCAGGCGGTTGGTCAGGTTCGAGATAATTTCGCCCACATGAGGTCATTCAACCAGGAAACGACGCTTGCGGGGAAATCGGCGGTGGCGCGCATTCGGAAAGCGTATTCGCTGGGGTACAGGGTTCGGCTCTTTTATATCGGTGTGAATTCTCCTGAAGTCGCTTTGACCAGAATTCGCCATCGCGTGCAAGTTGGGGGTCATGATATTCGCCCCGAGGACGTCGAGCGGCGTTTCTCTGCGAGCATTTCCGCCCTGGGTGAGGTTTTGTCGTACACGCACGAGGCGGTGGTTCTTGACAATACCGACGGCTTTGTTCATTTGGCTGCATGGAAGAATGGGACGCTCTGTTGGTGGTCACCCGAAAAAGCGAAGGCCCATTCGTGGTTCGCGCGGGCTATTCAGCGCGAGAATTGGAGGGGTGAGCTTTAGTCGAGGCAACTCGCTTAATGCTCGTAGCGTTTAGCGGATTTCGGTTGGTCCCGGTTGCTGGCTCTGATTGCTGGTCTCCAACCGCCGAAAGCCGGTCGCATTCGCGGCCGGCTTTTTTCATGCCCAAGCCCGATAGGGATATTTAACAGATTCGGGTATGGCGGGCTTTTCGCTTCGCGATACTCTTCTGTTGGATGGATGAGGGGTCGCGCTATTGGCTTCAGGGGTTCCAGGGAGGGTGGGAGCCCCTGAAAAGAAGTGGCTATTTGCCGGCGGCTGCGTTTTGGCCTGCGATGTAGCCATAGAACTGCGCCATGCCAACGGAGAGGCCCTTCAGCGAGATGGGGTAGTTTACGGCAAAACGATCGCCCTGAACATTTCCGCATGCGTAAAGGCCTGGAATAATCTGACGATCCTCGTTGTACACATGGCAATTCTCGTCGGACTCAAGGCCACCGACGCATGTCAGCATGATGGCGGGCTCGAACGCACAGGCGTAATACGGCGGATTTTCCAACGCCCACAGACGACGAGAATCCTTGCCGAAATCGGTGTCTGTGCCCGATTTGCAAACCTCGTTGTATCGCTCGATGGTCTTTTTCGCCGTATCGACATCCATGCCTTCCATTTGGGCGAGCAATTCGTCGATAGTGTCGGCCTTAAGGCAATTGCCCTGCGCCACGGCGTTCTCTACAAACTCTTCGCTGCGGGTGTTGAATCCGGCGCCGGGGTTGTTTTTCGGAGCTTCGTCTTCGCTTTGGCAGTAATTCACGCAACCGTGGCCTGGCGCGAATTTTCCGACTTGTTCGGGCCACTTCGAGTCGAAAATCTGATAGGTCTTGTGCTGCGGCTGCATTTCGATTTGGTTTTCTATTTGTTGGCCAGGAACATCTTCGTTCATGAATCGCTCCCCGAGGAGATTGATGTTCAGGAAGCCATCGATGCCCATAACACCTTTGCCCGTAATGTCGGCACCGCCGCCCATGTGATGAATCATGGGGGCGTGGTGTTGCTGCATGCGCGCACCAGCCCAGGTACCCATG